>JAFEFD010000523.1 GCA_018240765.1 Pseudomonadota bacterium
CCGCTGTCGAACTGGACCGAACTCGACGTGTGGCGCTACGTCGCGCGCGAAAACATCCCGGTCGTGCCGCTGTATTTCGCCGCGCCGCGTCCAATCGTGGAACGCGATGGGCTCATCATCATGCGCGATGACGAGCGCATGGCGCTGTTGCCGGGCGAAAAGGTTCGTACGGAAACCGTGCGCTTCCGCACGCTCGGCTGTTATCCGCTGACCGGCGCGGTGCGTTCGCACGCAGCGAACCTGGACGAGATCATCGCCGAGATGCGCGATTCGCGCACGACCGAACGCCAGGGCCGCGCGATCGACCACGATCCGAAATCGAGCATGGAAGCGAAGAAGCGGGAAGGGTATTTCTGATGACCACCGCTCCCCAATCCGATCAGTTGCGCTTCATCACCTGCGGCAGCGTCGACGACGGCAAGAGCACCCTGCTCGGGCGTCTGCTGTACGACGCCGGTCTTTTGCGCGACGACGAAAGGGCATCGCTCGGCGATCCGCCGGATTTCTCGCGCCTGCTCGATGGCCTCGCGCTCGAACGCGAGCAGGGCATCACCATCGACGTGGCGTTCCGCTATTTCAGCACCGCGCGGCGCGATTTCATCGTCGCCGATTGTCCGGGACACACGCAGTACACGCGCAACATGGCGACCGGCGCCTCGACCGCGTCGCTCGCGCTGGTGCTGGTCGATGCGCGCAAAGGCGTGCTGACGCAAACGCGCCGGCACAGCTACATCTGTGCCCTGCTCGGCATTCGTCGCGTGGTGCTGGCGGTGAACAAGATGGATCTCGTCGACTTCGACGAAACGATTTTCGCACGCATTGAACGCGAGTATCGCGAGCTGGCGGACAAACTCGGCATCGAGTCCGTCACCGCGATTCCGCTGTCGGCGCTGGATGGCGACAATCTCGCAATCCGGTCCAAACGCACGCCGTGGCATCGCGGCCCGACCTTGCTCGAATTCCTCGAACAGGTGCCCGCACAGTCCGATGCGGATGCGGCGCCGATGCGCCTGCCGGTGCAATGGGTCAATCGGCCGGATCCGGATTTTCGCGGCTATGCGGGCAATCTCGTGTCCGGTCGCGTCGCCGTCGGCGATGAAGTGATTGCCCTGCCGTCGGCGCGACGCACGAAGGTGGCACGCGTGCTCGATGGCAATGGCGATGTCAAAGGCGCCGTGGCGGGTCAGGCCGTCACGCTCACGCTTGCCGACGAAATCGACATCGCGCGCGGCGACGTCATAGCCGCGACGCACGACGCGCCGGAAGTCGCCGACCAGTTTGCCGCGCATATCCTGTGGATGGACGAAGCGCCGCTCATGCCCGGGCGCCTGTATTTCTTCCAGCTCGGCCCGGCGTCCGCGATCGCGCGCGTCACCGCGATTCGCCATCGCATCGACGTCGACACGCAGGAATCGAACGCGGCGACCAGGCTCGACATGAACGAAGTCGGCTACGTGCACCTGAGTCTGGATCATGCCGTCGCGTTCGAGCCGTATGCGAAGAATCGCGCGCTGGGCGGCTTCGTGTTGATCGATCGCCAGAGTTTCGCCACGGCCGCCTGCGGCACGCTGGATTTCGCCCTGCGCCGTGCAGCCAACATCCACTGGCAGGCGTTGAGCGTGGATCGCGCCGCGCGCGCGGCGAGCATGCAGCAGCATCCGCGCTGCCTGTGGTTTACCGGTTTGTCGGGTTCGGGCAAATCGACCATCGCAAATCGGGTCGAACAGCGCCTGCACGCGCTCGGTCGCCACACCTATCTGCTTGATGGTGACAATGTGCGTCATGGACTGAATCGCGATCTGGGCTTCACCGCCGAGGACCGCGTGGAGAACATCCGCCGCGTCGCCGAAGTCGCGCGACTGATGGTCGACGCAGGACTCATTGTTCTGGTGAGTTTCATCTCGCCGTTCCGCGACGAGCGACGCATGGCGCGCGACCTGTTCGGCGCCGGCGAATTCGCCGAAGTCTTCGTCGACACGCCGTTGGAAGTGTGCGAAGCGCGCGATCCGAAAGGCCTGTACGCCAAGGCCCGCGCCGGCGAACTGCGCAACTTCACCGGCGTGGATTCGCCCTACGAAATTCCGCTCGATCCGGAGTTGCACCTGCGCACCGAAAAGGAAAGCGTCGATGCACTGGCGAAGCGGGTGGTGGAGTTTCTGGATCGCGGGTAGGCGTCAGCCGTCGCAAGCGTCAGTCGTGCGCCAGTCGGGTCTTCTTCTCCCTCCGCCACCGATGCAACACCGGCTCGGTGTAGCCGTTTGGCTGCTCGATGCCGGTGAAAATCAGGTCGCGGGCAGCTTGATACGCGCAGGATGATTCGAAGTTGCCGACCATGGGTTCGTAGTCCGGCGTCGCGGCGTTCTGCACGTCGACCACGGCGGCCATGCGTTGCAATGTGTCTTCGACCTGCGCGTGCGTGACGATGCCGTGCAGCAGCCAATTGACGATATGCTGGCTGGAAATGCGCAAGGTGGCGCGATCTTCCATCAGGCCGATGCCGTGGATGTCGGGAATCTTGGAGCAACCGATGCCGCGATCGATCCAGGCGACGACATAGCCGAGGATTCCCTGCGTGTTGTTGTCCAGCTCGTTCTGGATTTCTTGCGCTGTCCACGTCGGATCGACCGCGACTGGCACCGTGAGCATCGCGTCGGTGTAGTCGGCATGCTTGCCTCCGAGCGCACGCTGCACCGCGCGCACGTCGACGCGGTGATAGTGCAGCGCGTGCAAGGTCGCCGCGGTCGGCGAGGGCACCCACGCGGTATTCGCGCCGGCTTGCAGCTGCGCGCCTTTTTGTTCCAGCATCGCCGCCATCAGGTCCGGCATCGCCCACATGCCCTTGCCGATCTGTGCGTGGCCACGCAAACCTGCAGTCAGTCCTGCCTGCACGTTGTTCGGCTCGTAGGCGCGAATCCACGCTTGGGTTTTCATGTCGCCCTTGCGCACCATCGCGCCGGCGCGCATGGAGGTATGGATTTCATCGCCGGTGCGGTCGAGGAAGCCGGTGTTGATGAACACGATGCGCTCGCGCGCCGCGGCGATGCAAGCCATGAGGTTGACGCTGGTGCGGCGCTCCTCGTCCATGATGCCGATCTTGATTGTCGTCGCCGGCAAGCCGAGCAGCGCTTCGACGCGCGCGAACAATTCCACGGCGAACGCGACTTCGGCGGGACCGTGCATCTTCGGCTTGACGATGTAGATCGAGCCGCTGCGCGAATTGCGACGCGATGCGAGGTCGCGCCTGGCGATCAGCGACGTGACCGTGGCATCGAGCAGACTCTCGAAAATCTCATTGCTATCCGCAGCGAGGATCGCCGGCGTCGTCATGTGGTGGCCGACATTGCGCACCAGCAGCAGGGCGCGGCCGTGCAACGTGGCGGCACTGCCATCGACGGCGGTGTAGGCGCGATCGGCGTTGAGATGACGTTCGACCGTCTTGCCGCCTTTGTCGAATTGCGCGACCAGATCGCCGCGCATCAGTCCGAGCCAGTTGCGATACGCCGCGACCTTGTCGTCGGCATCGACCGCGGCGATGGAATCCTCGAAGTCGATGATCGAAGTGACCGCGGATTCGAGCACGATGTCCTTGACGTGCGCGGGATCGTCGCGGCCGATCGCATCGTTGGCGTCGAACACGATCTCGAAGCGCAGGCCGTGGTGCTGGAATACCAGTGCCTGCGGTTGTGTCGCATCGCCGCGCCAGCCGAGCAATTGCGATCCGTCGCGCAGTTGCGTCGTCCTGCCATCACGCAATGCGACGGCAAGCGCTTCACCCGTGATGGCATAGCCAACGGAATCGCGGTGCGATCCGCGCGTGAGCGGAATCGTGTCATCGAGGAACTGCCGCGCGAACGCGATCACACGCGCGCCGCGCACCGGGTTGTAGCCCTTGCCGCGTGCCGCGCCGCCATCGTCGGCGATCGCATCGGTGCCGTAAAGCGCATCGTACAAACTGCCCCAGCGCGCATTCGCGGCGTTGAGCGCGTAGCGCGCGTTGGAGACCGGCACCACGAGTTGCGGGCCGGCCTGCACGGCGATTTCCGCGTCGACATTCGCCGTCGTCACAGCGACCTTGCCCGGCGGGTCGCCGAGGTAGCCGATCTCGCGCAGGAAGGCGCGGTAGGCGGCCATGTCGGCGATCGGTCCCGGATGCGCGGCATACCATGCATCGATCTGAGCTTGCAGGCGATCTCGTTCGGCCAGCAGCGCGGCATTCTTCGGCGACAGCTCGCGCACGATCGCGGAAAAGCCGCGCCAGAAATCCACCGGCGCGATGCCGCTGCCCGGCAAGGCTTCGCGCTCGATGAAGGCGTGCAGCGATGCGGCGATTTGCAATCCGTCGATGGTTATTCGATCAGTCATGTTTCCTAATCTCGTTCAACAGTTTCTTGCGCCGGTCCTCCGGCATGAACGCGGCCTTGACCGCATTCGCCGACAGCTTGCGGAAGGTGTCGCGATTCCAGCCGAAGGCATCCGCGCAGGCGCGGAAGTTGGCGAGCATGCCGCCGCCGAAATACGCGGGATCGTCGGAATTGAGCGTGACATTGAGGCCGGCGTCCAGCATTGCCGGAAGTTGGTGATCGACGAGTTTATCGACCACGCGCAACGCGACATTCGACAACGGGCAGACGGTCAGCGGAATCTGTGCAGCGCGCAGGCGCGCGACCAGCGCGGCGTCCTCGATGCAACGCACACCGTGGTCGATGCGACACACGTCGAGCGTATCGAGCGCTTCGTCGATATAGGCCGGCGGACCTTCCTCGCCGGCATGCGCGGTGCGCGCCAGACCAATCGCCTTGGCGCGTGCGAACACGGCGGCAAATTTGCCGGGCGGATTGCCGCGTTCGGCACTGTCCAATCCGACGGCGGCGACGCGGTCGTACCACGGAGCGGCCTGCTCAAGCACGGCCATGGCGTCCTCGGCCGGCAGATCGCGCAGGAAACTCAGGATCAGCGATGTCGACAATCCGAACTCGGCCTGCGCGTCCATCATCGCCTGCAGCAATCCATCCATCAGGGTTTGCAGCGTAATGCCGCGCTTCAGATGCCCTTGCGGATCGAACATCACGTCGATGTGTGCGACGCCGTCGGCGTGCGCGCGACGAAAGTAGGCCAGCGCGAGATCGTGGAAATCCGCGCGCGTGCGCAGCACGTTCATGCCCTGGTAGTACAAATCCAGAAACGATTGCAGATCATCGAACTTGTACGCGGCGCGCACGGCTTCGACGTCCGCATAGGGCAATTTCACGCCGTTGCGCGCGGCCAGCTCGAACATCATCGCAGGTTCGAGCGTGCCCTCGATGTGCAGGTGCAGTTCGGCCTTGGGCAGGCGCGCAAGCCAGGATTGCGTTGCGGTGTCGGTGGTCATGAAGCCCCCGTCGAAATCGGTGTGATGCACACTTTAACCCGGCGCCAAGTCCGCTGCGACTGAATGTGTGCGCCGACAGTTGTATATTGTCATCTCGAATCAGAAATGAAACATGGCATGCGGCCGTTACGATTTCTTCTCAATCAGCAACTGCGTGAACTCGCCGACGTCGATCCGACGTTGACGGTTCTGGAATGGCTGCGCGGGCCGGCCGGCCTGACCGGCACCAAGGAAGGCTGTGCCGAGGGCGACTGCGGCGCGTGCACGGTGGTGCTCGGCACACCGGCGGCGGATGGCAATATGCGTTACCGCGCGGTCAATTCCTGCATCCTGTTCGTGCCGATGCTCGATGGCCGCCAGTTGCTGACTGTCGAACATCTCAAGTCTGCCGACGGTCGCCTGCATCCGGTGCAGCAGGCCATGGTCGATCACCACGGCTCGCAATGCGGCTTCTGCACGCCGGGTTTCGTGATGTCGCTGTTCGCGCTGTACCTGACCGAATCGCGTCCAACGCGCGATCGCGTAAATGACGTGCTGTCGGGCAACCTGTGCCGCTGTACCGGCTACCGGCCGATCGTCGATGCCGCGCAGGCCATGTACGACACCGCGTGGGATGAGCCGGTACTCGCGCATGCCGCCCAAACCGCCAAGCGCCTGCTCGAACTGCGCAAAGATTCCGAACCGCTGGCGCTTGAACACAAAGGTCGCCGCTATTTCGCGCCGATGCGTGCCGATCAACTCGATGCCTTGCTCGCCGCGCACCCGAAGGCGACGCTGCTAGCCGGCGGCACCGACGTCGGATTGTGGGTGACGAAACTGCATCGCGATCTGGGCGATGTGATTTACCTCGGCAACGTCGCCGAACTGCACGGCATCGATGATCGCGGCGAGGAACTGGTGATCGGCGCCGCGGTCACGCATGCGGATGCCTACGATGTCATCGCGCGCGAGTTCCCCGACTTCGGCGAGCTGCTGCGCCGCTTCGGCTCGACCCTGGTACGCAATTCGTCCACCGTCGGCGGCAATGTCGCAAATGGTTCGCCGATTGGAGATTCCATGCCGGCGCTGATCGCGCTTGGTGCGCGCGTGGTGTTGCGCGGGCCAAACGGCGAGCGCGAAATCCCGCTCGAAGACCTGTACATCGCCTACGGCAAGCAGAGCCGCAAGCCCAGCGAATATGTCGTGCGGCTGCGCATTCCGAAACTGGCGCAAGGCGAACAATTCCACTGCTACAAGCTGTCCAAGCGCTTCGACCAGGATATTTCCGCAGTCTGCGCCGCGTTCAAGCTGCGCGCCGAAAATGGCCGCGTCGGCGAAATCCGTACTGGCTTCGGCGGCATCGCGGCGATTCCCGCGCGCGCGCGCAAGACCGAAGCTGCGCTCACCGGCCAGCCGTGGAATGAAGCCACCATCACGCACGCGGAATGCGTGCTCGGCGACGAGTTCACGCCGCTGACCGACATGCGCGCGAGCCGCGACTATCGGCGTCTCGCCACCACCCGACTGTTGCGCAAGTTCTTCATCGAAACGACGCAGCCGGACGCAAGAACGCGGGTGCTCGACGCGGAGGTTTGCGCATGATCGAGCCCGCCGCAAAATCCAATCCCGCGATCCGCACGCCCGCGCCACACGACAGCGCGCACCTGCATGTCAGCGGCGAAGCGCGTTACGGCGACGACATGCCAGAGCCGCGCGGCATGCTGCACTGTTGGCTGCATCTGGCCAGCCGCACACACGCGCGTATCGTGCGCATGGACCTGTCGCGGGTGCGCTTGGCGCCGGGCGTAGTCGACGTGATTTGCGCGGCGGATCTGGCCGCTACGACGAATGACATCGGTCCGGTATTTCCGGGCGATCTGGTGTTTGCCGAGGACGAAGTGTTGTTCGACGGTCAGCCGTTGTTCGCAGTCGCCGCGACGTCGCGCGAGGCGGCGCGTCACGCGACGACCCTGGCCGAAGTCGAATACGAGGATTTGCCGGCGATCCTGACCATCGACGCCGCGCTGGCGGCGAACGCCGAAGTCGTGCCGTCCAAGCAATGGCTGCGCGGCGACCCGGATGGCGCCATCGCGCGCGCGCCGCATCGACTCGCGAGTCGCATCCGCATGGGTGGGCAGGAACATTTTTATCTCGAAGGCCAGAACGCCATGGCCATCCCGCAAGAGGATGGCCAGATGCTGATCTACTCCTCCACGCAAAATCCTTCCGAGTTGCAGCACAAGGCCGCCGAAGTGCTGGGTGTGTCGGCGCATGCGGTGACTGCCGAGAACCGGCGCATGGGCGGCGGCTTCGGCGGCAAGGAAACGCAAGCCGCGTGGTTCGCTGTCATCTCGGCAAAGCTCGCGCAACGGACGGGCCGCGCGGTGAAACTGCGCCTGGATCGCGATGCCGACATGACCATCACCGGCAAGCGCCACGCATTTCTGATCGACTACCAAGTCGGCTTCGACGACGACGGCCGCATCCTCGGCATCGACTTCCTGCAAGCCGCCGATTGTGGCTATTCACCGGATCTGTCGCATTCGATTGCCGACCGCGCGATGGCACACGCCGACAACGCGTATTTTCTCGACCACCTGCGCATCACCTCGAAACGCTGCTTCACGCACAAGGCGTCGAACACCGCGTTCCGGGGCTTTGGCGGTCCGCAGGGCATGGTTGGCATCGAGGAAGTGATCGAGCAGATCGCGCGGCACTTGGGCAAGGATCCACTCGATGTGCGCAAGGCCAATTTTTACGGCGTCGGCGAGCGCAACGTCACGCCGTATGGCATGACCGTCGAGGACAACATCATCGACGAACTGGTCGGCGAACTCGAACAACGCGTCGACTACGCCGCGCGCCGTCGCGCCATCACGCAATTCAACGCGAGTCACGCCTACCTGAAAAAAGGCATCGCGTTGACGCCGGTGAAATTCGGCATTTCCTTCACCGCCAAACATCTGAACCAGGGCGGTGCGCTGGTATTGGTGTACCTCGACGGCAGCGTGCAGCTCAACCATGGCGGCACCGAGATGGGGCAGGGCCTGCACATCAAGGTCGCGCAGGTGGTGGCGGAAGTGTTCGGCATCGACCTTGACCGCATCCAGATCACGCCGACCACCACCGGCAAGGTGCCGAACACCTCGTCGACTGCAGCTTCTGCCGGTACCGACCTCAACGGCGCGGCCGCGTACAACGCAGCAGTGAGGATCGTCAATCGCTTGATTCCCCTCGTGCGCGATCATTTCAAGGTCGCCACCGAAACGGCGATCGTGTTTCGCGACAACGGCGTCTACGCGGGCAATCGGCGACTGGCGAGCTTCAAGGAAATCGTCAAGCTCGCCTACATGAATCGCATTTCGCTGTCCGCCGCCGGTTTCTACGCCACGCCGAAACTCGAGGTCGACGCGCTCGGCCGTGGCCGGCCGTTCTACTATTTCGCGTATGGGGCGGCGTGCACCGAAGTCG
>JAFEFD010000524.1 GCA_018240765.1 Pseudomonadota bacterium
AACAGCAGTTCGACGCTGTGGAACTGCAACGGAATGTTCGGGCGATAGCTCAATTCGCCCTGCAGGGCGATGCCGCTGTCCACGAGCTGGGTGTTGAAGCTCATCGCGAACAGGTGGATGTCCTTTGGATATTCCACGAAATAGCTGCCGGCGACCGGCAGCACCCCGGACGGCGGCGCGGTGACGGCGACGCCGCTGACCAGCGGCAGCTTGCTGTGGTAGTTGATCGCGTAGAAACCGAATTCGGTGTTGTTTAGCCAGTCGGCGTAATAGCGCAAGGCGCCGCCGAACTGGCCGGACTCGCTCGGATAGCGATCGCGGCCGCGCGGGAACGACGCCGCGCAACCGGCCTGCACCAGCGTCGGCGGCAAGCCGGTGTCGCTGTCCTGGTAGTTGCGGCCGTAGCACACGTCGTAGTAGCGATCCGGATTGATGACCGGTTGCGGCACGGTGCCGAAGTTGAGCATGACGTAACGCCCGCCGATCGTGGCGTAGTCGTTGGTCGAGAAGAAACTGCCGACCGGATCCGGATCGGTCTGCTGGTACTCGAACTGGTAATACGCTTCGGCGGAAAGCGCATCGCTGAAGCTGAAGGATCCCCACAGCATGTTGATCGGCACGAACGCCTGCTTGAGTTCGGCGCCGGCTACATGCAGCTTGGAGACATCGACCGGGTTGATCGCGCTGGATACGCCGCCCTGGATGAAGGTGCTTTCGCCCCAGCTCACCACTTGGCGGCCAAGGCGCGCGGCACCGGTATGGCCGTCGAAATTGAAGTTGTGCCAGACAAAAAAGTCGAGGAACTTCGCATCCTTGCCGATTTTTTTCTCGGCGGCGTCGGGCAGGTTGGAGCGGCCGTCGTTTTCGGAGTCGTAGAACGCATAGCCGCGAACGAACGCGCCCCAGTCCTCGCCGTACTTGAGGTTCAATTCGATGTTCGCGCTGACCGCGTTGGAGATCGGCGACCATTTGCCGTAGGCGAGGTCGCCATCATCGCCATTGACCGACCAGCGTCCGATCGCTGCGCGCTGCGCGCTGCCGCCGAGCGGCTGGGCGCCGATCGTGGGATTGAAGTAAGCCTTGCCGATCAGCGAGCTGGACGCATCCTGGGTGCGGTAGGCCACGCCATACGACAGCGTCGTGTTGAGCGTGCCGTGCCATGCGTCCGGATCGCCGAACTCGAAGGCGTGCGCGGGGGTGAAGGCGAATCCGGCCAGGGCCACGGCGATGGCGGCACTCAGTCCGCGCGGCAGCAAGCGGGAACTCACGGCGGTATTGTGATTGTTGGTCATGATGGTTTCCCCGATTACTGGGTGACGATGACGGAAGGATTCGTGACAAGCACGGCCTGACCGCCGGAGGCGATCATGCTGGCCATCTCACCCTGCATTTCCGCGGTGACCGCGGGCGAGGATGTCGGATCGAGCAGCGATCCGTGCGTGCCCTGGGTAAAGCGCACCACGCCACGGATGCTCGCCGCTTGCGTCGTGGACTTGATGGTCGACAGGCCGAGCGCCGCGAGCAGGGGTTCGGTGCCCGAGGTCGGCGCCGAGGCGACGGAATTCGGGATTACCTGATCGGACGGATGATTGGCGTCGCCGACCACTTCCTGCGCGAGGATGCTCTTGCCGATTGTCGCGAAGGCAAAGTTGATCGAATCGCCCGAATCGACGACAGTCTGCGCGGCGCCGAGGAACGCGGCGTAGTCCGGCGTGCCGGGCTGGATGCCGGCCTGCGCCAGACCTGCGTTGATGACGGGCCCGAACGTGGGCGAGGCGGCGAGCAAGCCGGCGACTCCGCCACCGGGCACGTTGAGTACGCCGACGTTGACATGCGGATCCATGGCAATGAATGCGGTGCCGATGATCGAGCCGAGCGACTGGCCGACGAATTCGATGCGCGAGCCGTCGAACGCCGTGGTCTTGCCGTCCAGGCTGATGCCCGGAATCGCGCGCGTGAGCGACATCAGGTCGGCGCTGGCTTCGCGCAGGTTGTCGCGCGAGCTCAGCAAGGCCTGCAGGTTGATGAAATACGAACCCGACGAATCGATCTTGCCGTCCGGACCGGGTGCGCCGGTGGCGTTGTTCGTAAGGTCAAGGTCAAACGTGCGCTCGCGCGCGCCGAGCGCCGCGAATGGGGTATTGCCGATATAGAACGGGTTGGTCTTGTCGGTAATGCCATGCAGTGGCGCGTCGATGGCAATGACCGCAAAGCCCTGGCCCGCCAGCGTCGCGGCGATCGCGAACATGTCGGTGCGGTTGCGCGTGATGCCGTGCTGGAAGATCACGATCGGCCAGCCCGCCGCCGGCCGGGTCTTGCCGGAATTGGCGTTCGGCACCGTCATCAGGACCGGGATGACCTGGGTCGAGGTCGCGACCGGGAACGGATTGGCGAAGGTAACCAGGGTCGAGGTCGGATCGAGGCCGGCCGCATTGAACGGCGGTACGTAGGCGCCCGCTGCGGCGTGCCAGAAGCCATGCAGGGGCGCGGTCGGATCGGAGGCGGACGGCGCGCTCAGGTAGTACGGAATCGGCAGCACGCCGACGTAGATGTCGGCAACCGGCGGCAGGCCGAGGCCGAGAGCGCCAAGGTTCATGCCGGTCGGGGCCATCGTCGCCTGCGGCGCTGGCGTCTGTTCGACGCGGCTGTCCACGGCCTGCATCACCGGCGTGATGCTCTGGGTGGTTGCAACCCACGACAGCACGATGCGCTGGTCGGTCGCGGCGTTGTCGAACTTGTCGACCGCGAATTCCTGCGAGTTGACGAGCTGGCGCAGCGGCTCCAGCGCACAGGCCTGGGAAGCGGGCAGCAATGGTTCGGTGGATTGGCCATTCACGCACAAGGGGCTCGTGCGTTTGGCCAGGAAATAGGTGGTGTCCGGCGTGACATCGTTGCCGGTGCCGTCGGTGATGCTCGGCGACGGCGCCGGATTGAGCTTGCCGCCATTGCCGAGCAGGACGACCATGTAGGAAGTCAATTGCTGCAACGGCTTGGTCGGGATGATCGCCAGGGTGCGGCCGCTGGTATCCGACGGCGACATCAGCGCGACGAAATCCTGCGGCGCCTTCAATTCCCGGGTAATGCCGGTGACGCCGCCACCCGGGCCGGTCAGGGTGACCTGGAACACGCGCACCGTGCCGCCGGGGCCGGGGATGATGGTCGAGGGCTTCGGCGCGGCGCTGAACGACGTGCTCCATGGCGCGTTGGTGCTGAATCCGTCAAGCGCATTCATCGCCACCTTCGGATCGCCGAGGTTCGCGGGATTCGCAACCGGAATGTTCAAGGTCAGATCCTTGGTGCCCGACAGCAGCAGGTTGGTCGGGAATGGCACCACCGAATTGGTCGGATCAAAGCGAGCGGTAATCACCGAAGTAACCGGCGAACCGCCGCTGTTGGACGCACCGGAATCGGTTCCGTGCGATGCATTGCTGCCGCCACCACAGGCGGACAACAGCAACGACGAGGAAAGGGCGAGGAGCAAACTCAGTCGGGTCTGCATGACAGATTCCTGATAGTGACGGGAGCGCAACGACGGCGCCATCATAGGCGGTTCAAACGATCGTTGGCAACGCCAACTTAACGGTTTCCTTATGGCTTTCGCTGCTGCAATGCAACAGATTGCGGCACCGTTTGGGCCAGTCGTATAAAAGTATATTCACGCCGGAGGCGGCAGCACGGCGTCAGCATGGAACGGCCGCGGCGAATAGCCGAAATCGCCGATCGCCTGGGCATTGTCGGCGATCAGGTCGACGCCCAGGCGTGCCAGTGCGCCGGGCGCGATGCGTCCGGATCGCGCAAGCCGTTGCAATGCGAATGGCGGGATCGGCATCGGCAACACGAATCCGGGCACGGCGTCGCGCAAGCGCCGTAGCATCGCGTCGAAATGCAGGCGCTCGCCGCCTCCAAGTTCGTAGGTTTTTCCGTATGTCGCCGGATCGGTAATGACGGCACGGCAAGCCGTGGCCAGATCCGCCGCGTGCACCGGCTGGCGCAGGCCCGATGCCCCGAGCGGGATCGGCAGGAGGCGCCAGCGTCGGGCAAAACGTGCGAGCGGCGCCAGGGTCTTGTCGATGCCCGCGCCATAGACCAGGGTTGGGCGGAAAATCGTCCATGCGATGTCGCGCGTGGCGGCAATATCGCGCAACCGCGCCTCGGCATCGCGCAGACGCGCGGCCAGCGCGCGTTCGGCCGGATCGGGAGAATCTTGCTTGCTCTGCGCGCTCATCGAACTGATCGCGACGATGCGGTGCAACCCGAGCGTCGGGGTGCGTTCCAGCCAACGGGCGAAGGCGTCCAGCGGGCCCAGGCTGAGGACCATTTCCGCATCCGGCCAATTCGCCGCGGTATCGTTCAGGTCGGCGGCAACCCAGCCCGAATGAGCCGTCCGGCTCACCGGCAATATGCGGTGAGCCGACACGAACAGGGGCAGCGCGAAGCGGCCGATCGCGCCGCTGGCGCCAAAAACGAGGATCGTGGACATGGCCACACTGTCCGCTCAGGTTGTATTTTGCGTCAAGGGCGGTATTGCACGCCAATCGAGCGTCCCGTATACTTCGCAGTCTTTCGTTCCACTGCCGCATCGGCACAGGATTCCCCATGAAAACGATCAGCGCCAAGGCTGAGACGGTGAAGCGCGACTGGTATCTGGTCGACGCCAGCAACAAGACGCTCGGCCGCCTCGCCAGTGAACTGGCGCGCCGCCTGCGCGGCAAGCACAAGACCGTGTTCACCCCGCACGTGGACACCGGTGATTTCCTCGTCGTGGTCAACGCCGAGAAGATCGCCGTCACCGGCAACAAGATGGACGACAAGATCTACCATCACGTCACCGGCTACATCGGCAACATCAAGTCGATTGCGCTCAAGGATCTGCTGGTCAAGCATCCGGAACGCGCCATCGAGATCGCCGTGCAGGGCATGCTGCCGAAGAATCCGCTCGGCCGCGCCATGTACCGCAAGCTCAAGGTCTACAAGGGCCCGAACCACCCGCATGCGGCGCAACAGCCGCAAGTTTTGGATATCTGATCATGGCAACCACGCAAAATTACGGCACCGGCCGTCGCAAATCCTCCGCCGCGCGCGTGTTCCTGCGCCCGGGCAAGGGCAGCATCGTCGTCAACGGCCGTGCGCTGGACGAGTTCTTCGGCCGTGAAACCTCGCGCATGATCGTGCGCCAGCCGCTCGAATTGACCAAGCTCGGCGAGAAATTCGACATCCTCGTGACCGTCGAAGGCGGTGGCAATACCGGTCAGGCCGGCGCCATTCGCCTGGGCATCGCCCGCGCCCTCGTCGAATACGACGAAACATTGAAGAGCCCGTTGCGCAAGGCGGGACTCATGACCCGCGATGCGCGCGAAGTCGAGCGCAAGAAAGTCGGTCTGCACAAGGCGCGTCGCGCAACGCAGTTCTCGAAACGCTAATTCGAACTTCGGTTCGGATCTCCAACCTGTCAGAGAGGGTTTTGGGAGATCGTCTA
>JAFEFD010000525.1 GCA_018240765.1 Pseudomonadota bacterium
AGCGGCTCCGGCCAGACGCCGATGACGAGCACACCGGCTGCGAACAGGCCAAGCACCAATGCCTCACGCGGATTGATGTCTTTCAACTTGGCAACGTGGTCGTTGGTCACGTCGCCCCAGATGATGCGCTTGACCAGATACAGCGTGTAGGCGGCGCCGATGATCAACGTGAACGCCGCGCCGGCCGCGATCCAGGGATTCACCGCGAAGCTGGCCAGAATGACCATGAACTCGCCGACGAATCCGCTGGTTCCCGGCAGGCCGCAGTTGGCCATCGAGAACAGCACCCAGAACGCTGCAAACCACGGCATGGTGTTCACCACGCCGCCGTAGTCGCGGATCATGCGCGTGTGCATGCGCTCGTAGAGCACGCCCACGCACGTGAACATCGCACCGGAGACGAAGCCGTGCGAGATCATCTGCACCATCGAGCCCTGCACACCGAGGTACGCGGCCTGCGTGTTGCCGGTCGTGCGCATCAGCGCGAAAGCGATGAACAAGCCAAGCGTGACGAAGCCCATGTGCGCGACCGACGAGTAGGCGATCAGCTTCTTCATGTCTTCCTGCACGAGTGCGACATAGCCGACGTAGATGATCGCGATGATCGACAGCGCGATGATCAGCCAGGCGAACTCCTGGCAGGCGTCCGGCACGATCGGCAGCGAGAAACGCAGGAATCCGTAGCCGCCGATCTTCAGCATGATCGCGGCCAGGATCACCGAACCGCCGGTCGGCGCCTCGACGTGCGCATCCGGCAACCAGGTGTGCACCGGCCACATCGGCACCTTGATCGCAAAACCGAGCAGGAAGGCGAAGAACAGCCACGACTGCTCGGTTGCTGACAGGTGGAACGCCGCCAGTTGCGCCAGATCCCAGGTGTGCGCATGCAAGTACAGGTAGATCAGCCCGATCAGCATGAAGATCGAGCCGAAGAACGTGTACAGGAAGAATTTCAACGTCGCGTAGACGCGGCGCGGCCCGCCCCAGATGCCGATGATGATGAACATCGGGATCAGCATGCCTTCGAAGAACACGTAGAACAGCAGCGCGTCCATCGCCGCGAACACGCCGATCATCAGGCCTTCGAGCACGAGGAACGCCGCCATGTACTGGCTGACCCTCTCGTGCACGGCATCCCACGCGCCGAGCACGACCAGCGGGGTGACGAAGGTCGTCAGCACGATCAGGGCGATGGAGATGCCGTCCGCACCGAGATGGTAGTTCGCGTTGATCGCGGCGATCCAGACGTGGTGTTCCTGGAACTGCATCGTCCCCGCAGCGGCGTTATAGCCGGTGAGCAGCGGGATGCTGACCGCGAAAATGACGATGGAAACGATCAGCGCGATCCAGCGCGCGCGGTTTGCGTTCGTGCCGCCGGCAAGCGACACCAGCGCGCCGCCGGCGATGGGCAGCCAAATCAACAGCGAGAGCAGGATGGAATCGGAGGTCATGTCGTTATCATCCCTGGTCTAGACTCGAACCACCCACCACAACCCGCCGAGCAAGACGACGAGGCCAAGGATCATCGCGAACGCGTAACTGTACAGATAGCCGGATTGGATCCAGCGCACGACCCCAGCAATGCGGCCGACGCCGGCCGACGTGCCGTCGATCAGGATGTTGTCGATCACGCCGGTATCGCCGCCTTTCCACAAACCGCGGCCAAGCGCGAATCCGCCGCGCGCGAATATCAGTTGATACAACTCGTCGACGTAAAACTTGTGGTCGAGCAGGTTCCACAGCGGGTGCAGCGCCTTCTTGGCGCGATCCGCCAGTGCCGGATTGAAAAGATAGACGTAGGTCGCAACCGCGAAACCCGCGAAAGCCATCCAGAACGGCGGCGCGGTGAATCCTTCCAGCATGGTTGCGAATGATCCCGCGAACGCTTCGTGACCGTGCTCGCCGATGGCGCGGATCGCGGCACCGAAATAATCGCCGTGCAATATCGGGCCGACGGTCAACCAGCCGATGACGATCGACGGAATCGCAAGCAGGATCAATGGCAGCGTCACCACCCATGGCGACTCGTGCGGCGCGTGCGCGAGATGGCCGGGATCGTGATGATGATCGTGTCCGTGATGCCCGCCGTGTTCGACAACGAAGCGCTCTTTGCCGTGGAAGGTCATGTACAGCAGACGGAAGCTGTACAACGCCGTGACGAACGCACCGAGCAGCACGCACCAGTACGCGTAACCCGAGCCCCAGCGCGTGGATTCGTGCGCGGCTTCGATGATCGCGTCCTTGGAATAGAAACCCGAGAATCCCGGCGCGGCCACCAGTGCCAGCGTACCTATCCACATCGTGATCCAGGTGATCGGCATGTATCGGCGCAGGCCGCCCATGTAGCGCATGTCCTGCTCATGGTGCATGGCAATGATGACCGAACCCGCACCCAGGAACAGCAGGGCCTTGAAGAACGCGTGGGTCATCAGGTGGAAGATGCCGGCGCCGAACGCTCCGGCGCCAAGCGCGACGGTCATGTAGCCGAGCTGCGACAGCGTGGAATACGCGACCACGCGCTTGATGTCGTTCTGCACGATGCCGATCAAGCCGGTGAAGAACGCAGTCGTCGCGCCGATCACGAGCACGGTCGACAGCGCGGTATCGGACAGCACGAACAGCGGCGACATGCGCGCGACCATGAAGATGCCGGCCGTGACCATGGTCGCGGCGTGGATCAGCGCAGAAATGGGTGTTGGGCCTTCCATCGAATCGGGCAGCCACACGTGCAGCGGCACCTGCGCGGACTTGCCCATCGCGCCGACGAACAGGCACAGGCAGATCACGGTCGCCGCCGACCATGGCGTCGCGCCCCAGATCGACAGGGTCTTGCCGTCGAGCATGTTGGCGTGATCGAAAACGCTCTGGTAGTCGAGCGTGTGGAAGAAATACAGCACGCCCGCGATGCCGAGGATGAAGCCGAAATCGCCGACGCGGTTGACCAGGAAGGCCTTCAGGTTCGCGAAGATCGCGGTCGGCTTCTTGAACCAGAATCCGATCAGAAGGTACGAAACGAGTCCGACCAGTTCCCAGCCGACGAACAACTGGAAGAAGTTGTTCGCCATCACCAGCATCAGCATCGAGAACGTGAACAGCGCGATGTAGCTGAAGAAGCGCTGGTAACCGTCGTCATCCGCCATGTAGCCGATCGTGTAGACGTGCACGCACAGCGAAACGAAGGTGACGACCACCATCATCAGCGCGGTCAAGCGATCAATCATGAAACCGACATGCGTGGAGAAATCGCCGACCTGGAACCAGGTGTAGACGTTTTCGTTGTACGTCGACGCCCCGCCCCAGACCAGTTGGTACAGGACATAGAACGACAACACGCAGCTCAGACCCACGCCGGCGATGGTGACGCTGTGCGCGCCGACGCGGCCGATCGGGTTGCGCAACAGGCCCGCGATCAACGCGCCGGCGAGCGGCGCGAGGGCGATGATCAAGAGAACTGTGGAATTCAGTTGCATCGCTCAGCCCTTCAACTCATCGATCTCGCCGACATTGATCGTCGCGCGGTTGCGGAACAACGTCACCAATATCGCCAACCCGATTGCGGACTCGGCCGCCGCCACGGTCAGGATGAAAAACACGAATACCTGCCCTGCCGCGTCACCGAGGTAGCGCGAGAACGCGACGAAGTTGATGTTTACCGCGAGCAGCATCAGCTCGATTGCCATCAGCAGCACGATCAGATTCTTGCGATTGATGAAAATGCCGGCGACCGAGATGCAGAACAGCACCGCGCCGAGCACGATGAAATGCGCGAGGGTGATCATGGCGCAGGCTCCGGTTTCGGCGAGCTGGGCATCTTGACGATGCGGATGCGTTCGCTGGCCTTGACCGCCACCTGTTGCGACGGGTTCTGGTAGCGCGTTCCGCTACGCTTGCGCAGGGTGAGCATCACCGCCGCGACGACCGCGACGGTCAGGATGATCGCAGCGACCTCGAACGGCAACAGAAAGCGCGTGAACAGCGCCATCCCCAGCCAGGCGGTATTGGATGCGCCAGAAGGGTCGACCGGCGGCGCCACCTGAAGGTTCTTCACGCCAATCAGCAGCAGCATTTCGACCAGCATCACTGCCGCGACCAGAATACCGATCGGCAAATATCGAATAAAGCCTTCGCGCAACGGTTCGACCTTGATGTCGAGCATCATCACCACGAACAGGAACAGAACCATCACCGCACCGACGTAGACGAGCACGAGGACGATCGCAAGGAACTCGGCCTGAATCAGCAGCCACAGCGCCGATGTGGTGAAGAAGCACAACACCAGCAGCAGGACCGCGTGCACGGAATTCTTCGCGCCGATCACACCCAGCGCGGCCAGCACCAGAACTGCTGAAAAAATGTAGAAGAGGATCAGGTCAATGGTCATGGCATCCTCAGCGGTACGGCGCGTCTTGCATGCGCGCCTTGGCGATCAACGCTTCGAAGCGGTCGCCGATCGCGAGCAGTTGCGGTTTGGTGACAACGTTTTCGCCGCGCTTCTCGAAATGGTATTCCAGCACATCGGTCAGCACTATCGAATCGACCGGGCAGGATTCCTCGCAGAAACCGCAGTAGATGCACTTGAACAGGTCGATGTCGTAGCGCGTGGTGCGGCGCGTGCCGTCCTCGCGCCTGTGCGAATCGATGGTGATGGCCAGCGCCGGGCACACCGCCTCGCACAACTTGCAGGCGATGCAGCGTTCTTCGCCATTCGGATAACGGCGCAACGCATGCAGGCCACGGAAACGATTCGAGCGCGGAATCGTTTCCATCGGATAGCGCACCGTGTATTTCGGCTTCACCATGTACTTGCCGGTCAGGGCCAGGCCCTTGAGCAGCTCGATCAGGAACAGGCTCTTGATGTAGCGGATCACGCGGCTCATCGTGCGCCTCCCAATCCGAACCAGCCGAAGTACACAAGTACACCCGTCACGCCGATCCACGCCAGGGCGATCGGGATGAACACCTTCCAGCCCAGGCGCATGATCTGGTCGTAGCGATAACGCGGGAACGCGGCGCGGAACCACAGGTACAGGAAAGCGAAGAAGAAAGCCTTGGCGAACAGCCACCACCACCCGGCAATGCCGACCAGCGGCCAGCTTTCCGGAAATGGCGACAGCCAGCCGCCGAGAAACAGTACCGAGGCGAGGAAGGAAATCAGGATCATGTTCGCGTATTCGGTGAGGAAGAACACCGCGAACGGCGCGCCCGAATATTCGACATGGAAACCGGCGACGATTTCCGATTCACCCTCGGCCATGTCGAACGGCAGGCGATTGGTTTCGGCGACACCCGACACGAAATAGATCACGAACAGCGGCAGCAGCGGCAGCCAGAACCACGAGAAGATGCCGTGCGCGCCGGACTGCGCCTGCACGATGTCGGTCATGTTCAGGCTGCCGGCGCAGATCAGCACGCCAACCAGGGCCATGCCAGCGGCGATTTCGTAGCTGACCACCTGCGCCGCCGAGCGCATCGCGCCGAGCATCGCGTATTTCGAGTTCGACGCCCAGCCGGCGATGATGATGCCGTACACGCCCATCGAGGTCATCGCGAGCAGGTACAGCAAACCGGCGTTCGCATTCGACAGCACCATCTTCTGGTCGAATGGAACCACCGCCCACGCGGCAAACGCGGGCACCAGGGCAATCAATGGCGCGAGCACGAACAGCAACTTGCTCGATTTGGCCGGCAGCAGGTATTCCTTGAACAACAATTTGAATACGTCGGCGAAGGTCTGCGCCAGGCCCGCCGGACCGACACTGTTCGGGCCGATGCGCACATGCATCCAGCCAAGCACCTTGCGCTCCCACCACACGTAAAACGCGACCGCGAGAATCACCGGTACCGCGATGCACAGGATCAAAACGACCAGCCACACGACGAGGCCGATGTCGCCGAAACCGAGAAACCAGTTGCGTACGGGATCGAACACGCTCAGGCCCTCGTCACGGTCAGCGCCGCGCCCATGGTCGGCAGGGCGCGGGTTTCAGGCCACGTCGCCGGAATCCACGCCGCGCCTTTCGGAACGCTGAGCGCAATCGTCACCGGCAAAGTCACTTCAACAGCGCCGGCAGAAACCTTCGCCGATGCGTCCTGCGCAAGCCCCAACGCGAGTGCGTCTTCGGGATTGAGCGACACGCTCGCCTTGCCGGTCAACGGATGCGATTGCAGCGCGGACGCGCGGCGCAGCACCTGATCGGTGCGGTAGATCGGCACGCTGGCGATGCGCTGCAAACCCGCAACCGTCGGCGCACGCGACGCCAGCTTGCCGGTATGCGGCATCGTGGATTTCGCGCCAAGCTTCGGCGCGATCAGGTTGCGCAGTTCGGAAAATTCGGTGAACTCGAAACCGGCCACGCCCAGTGCCGCGCCGAGTGCGCGCAGGACTTTCCAGCCCGGCCGCGCATCGCCCGGCGCGCGCGCACCGGCCTTGATCGTCTGCACGACACCATCGACGTTGACGTAGCTGCCATCGGATTCGGGCGGCAGGCCAATCGGCAACACGGCGTGCGCGGTGCGCTTCACCCCGTTGCATGCGAACGACCCGACGTAGACGCAAAAATGCGCGTTGCTGCGCGCCGTGTCGAAGGCGGCCGAGGATGACGTGTCCTGCGAACCAGCCTGATAAATCACCAGGTGCTTCGGCGGCTGTGCGAGTATCGTGGCGGCCGTCTTGCCCTGCCCTCGCGGCTGCGCGCCTGCGCGCGCGAGACCGATATCGTTCGCGCCGGAAGGAATCTCGTTGCAAGCGGCGCCGGTGTGTTGGGCCACGAAACGCACCGCGGCTCGCAACAGCGACGCCTGCGGATGTTGCGCGGCGGATTCGCCGAGGATCAACACCTTCGACGACGCCTCGGACAATGCCTTGAACAGCGCGCGCGCCGCATCGTCCGCGCTGACACCCGACAGGACCTGTGCGAGTTCGCCATCCGGCAGATGTCCTGCGTCGTACACGGCCTTGGCCAGACGCAGTACCGCATCGACCAGAGCCGATGGCGTGGCAATGGTCTTGCCGGCCAGCTCGAAATTGAAATCGAAATCCAGCGGATTGATCGCGTAAACCCTGGCGCCGGCCTTCCACGCCTTGCGCATGCGTTGCGCGAGCAAAGGCATCTCGTGGCGCGGATTGCTGCCGACCAGCGCGATGACGCGCGCCTTCTCGACATCAGCAACCGGCATCTCGAACGCGGCGACCGGCGCGCCGTCGGCGAAGTCCAGCGTGCGCAGGCGGTGATCGATGGAGTCGCTGCCGAGGGCGCGCAGGATCTGCGCGAGCAGGAATCCTTCTTCGCTCGACGCCAGCGGCGCAACCAGCGCGCCGAGGTCGCCACCGGATTTTTTCAAACCATCCGCGACAAAGGCGATGGCCTCGTCCCATGGCACTTCGACCAGCTCGCCATTCTTGCGCACCATCGGTTTCGTGGCGCGATCCGCGGCGTACATGCCTTCATGCGAGTAGCGGTCGCGATCCGAAAGCCAGCATTCGTTGATCGACTCGTTGTCGCGCGGCACCGTGCGCAGCACCTCGCCACGGCGCGTGTGCAGCCACAGGTTGGAGCCGAGCGCGTCGTGGTAGCCGATCGATTCGCGCGCGATCAGTTCCCAGGCGCGCGCCTTGAACTGGAACACCTTGTTGGTCAGCGCGCCGACCGGGCACACGTCGATGACGTTGCCGGAGATTTCACTCACCAGCGGCCGGCCGATATACGTGCCGACGACATGGCGGTCGCCGCGATCCATGTCGCCGAATTCGTAGGTGCCGGCGACATCGCCAAGCACGCGCACGCAGCGCGTGCAGTGGATGCAACGCGTCATTTCCGTGGCGACCAGCGGGCCGATGTCCTCGTCCGCCACCACGCGCTTGCGTTCGGTGAAACGGCTGACCGAGCGGCCGTAGCCGAGCGAGACATCCTGCAATTCGCACTCGCCGCCCTGGTCGCAGACCGGGCAATCCAGCGGATGGTTGATCAACAAGAATTCCATCGCATTGCGCTGGCCGGAAAGCGCGCGCATCGACTGCGTGTTGATCTTCATGCCTTCCATCACCGGCGTGGCGCAGGCAGGTTGCGGCTTCGGCACGGCCTTGCCGTTCATCTCGGTCTCGACCATGCACATGCGGCAATTCGCCGCGATCGGCAGCTTCTTGTGGTAGCAGAAGCGCGGGATCGGGATGCCGGCCGCATCCGCGGCCTGGATGATCATCGAATTCTTCGGCACTTGCAGGGGCTTGCCGTCGATCTCGATGTTCACCAGATCGGGTGCGGTGTTGGGGGTAGTCGGTTGTGCACTCATGCCGCGACTCCCAGTTTCTCGTCCAGCATCGAACGGCCGTGTTCGACGTAGTACTCGAACTCGTTCCAGTAGCGTTGCAGGAAGGCCTGCACCGGCCACGCAGCGGCTTCGCCGAACGCGCAGATGGTGTGGCCTTCGATCTGGCCCGCCACGGCTTTCAATCGGTGCAAGTCGTCGGGCGTGCCCTTGCCGGCGACGATGCGCATGAGCAGGCGGTGCATCCAGCCCGTGCCTTCGCGGCACGGCGTGCACTGGCCGCAGGATTCCATGTGGTAGAACTGGCTGATGCGCTCGCAGGCGCGCACCATGCAGGTGGTTTCGTCCATCACGATCACGGCGCCCGAGCCAAGGCCCGATCCGGCCTTGCCGATCGCGTCGTAATCCATGGTCAATTCCATCATCACATCGGCCGGCAGCACCTTCATCGACGATCCGCCGGGAATCACGGCTTTCAACTTGTGGCCGTTGCGCACGCCGCCGGCCATGGCGAGCAGGTCGGCGAACGGCGTGCCGAGCTTGACCTCGTAATTACCCGGCTTGTTGACGTGGCCGGACACGGAAAAAATCTTCGGCCCGCCGTTGTTCGGCTTGCCCTGCGCGAGAAACCACTCCGCGCCTTTGCGCAGAATCGCGGGAACCGAGGCGTAGGTTTCGGTGTTGTTGATCGTGGTCGGCTTCCCGTACAGGCCGAATCCGGCCGGGAACGGCGGCTTGAAGCGCGGGTAACCTTTCTTGCCTTCGAGCGATTCCATCAGCGCGGTTTCTTCGCCGCAGATGTAGGCGCCGGCGCCAAGCGCATTGTGGATGTCCACGTCGATGCCGCTGCCCTGGATATTTTTGCCGAGCAGGCCGGCGGCATAGGCTTCCTTCAACGCCTCTTCGCAATGCTCGAACGGCTCGTGGTGGAATTCGCCGCGCAGGTAGTTGTAGGCGACGGTCGAACCGGTCGCGTAGCAGGCGATGGCCAAGCCCTCGATCACCGCATGCGGGTTGTAGCGCAGGATGTCGCGATCCTTGCAGGTACCCGGTTCGGATTCGTCCGAATTGCACAAAATATACTTTTGCATGTTGCCCTTGGGCATGAAGCTCCATTTCAAACCCGTGGGAAAGCCCGCGCCGCCGCGGCCGCGCAACGAGGATTTCTTCAACTCGTCGATGATGGACGCCGGATCGGGCTTCTCGGCGAGGATCTTCTTCCACGCCTGCCAGCCGCCGGTCTGCACATAGCTGTCCATCGACCACGGCTTGTCGAAGTGCAGCGTGGTGTAGACGACCTGATGTTCCTGCGGTGCGGGTCCGTATGCCATGGGGTTACTTGAGCTCGTCCAGAATCTTGTCAACTTTCTCGGGTGTCAGGTGCTCGTGGTAATGCCCGTTCACCGCCATCATCGGCGCGCCGCAGCAGGCGGCCAGGCATTCCTCTTCTTTCTTCAGGTACACACGGCCATCCGGCGTCGACTCGCCGACCTTGATCCCGAGCTTTTTCTCGCAATGCTTGAGGATGTCCATGCCGCCATTCAGCCAGCAACTGATGTTCGTGCACACGGCGACGTTGTTGCGGCCGACCGGATGTGTTTCCAGCATCGAATAGAACGTCGCGACTTCATACGCATACACGGCCGGCTGGTCGAGATACTTCGCCACCGCCGCGATGAGTTCGTCGGTCAGGAAACCGCCGTTCTGCTCCTGCGCCGCGATCAGGCCCTGGATCAGTGCCGAGCGTTTTCGATCCGGCGGAAACTTCGCCGCCCAATGGTCGATGTGCGCGCGCGTGTCCGCGCTCAGCGCGACCTGCGGGTCGACATGCTTGACTTGCGTGTAGTGTCCAGTCGCTTTCATCGGTCGATTTCTCCGAACACCACGTCGTAGGTTCCGATCATGGCGACGACGTCGGCGAGCAGGTGGCCCTTCACGATCGCGTCCATCGACGACAGATGCGCGAAGCCCGGCGCGCGCAGGTGCACGCGGAACGGCTTGTTCGCGCCGTCGGATACGAGGTAACAGCCGAACTCGCCCTTCGGCGCCTCGACCGCGGCGTAGGTCTCGCCTTCCGGCACGCAATAGCCTTCGCTGAACAATTTGAAATGATGGATCAGCGCTTCCATGCTTTCCTTCATTTCCTCGCGATGCGGCGGCGCGACCTTGTAGTTTTGCACAATCACCGGGCCGGGGTTGGCGCGCAGCCACGCCACGCACTGCTTGACGATGCGCGCGGACTGGCGCATCTCGGCGACGCGCACGAGGTAGCGGTCGTAGCAGTCGCCGTTGACGCCGACCGGGATGTCGAAATCCATCTTGTCGTACATCGCATAGGGCTGTTTCTTGCGCAGGTCCCACTCAATGCCCGAGCCGCGCAGCATCGGCCCGGTCATGCCCCAGGCCAGCGCCTGTTCGGGCGAGACCACGCCGATGCCGACCGTGCGCTGCTTCCAGATGCGGTTGTCGGTGAGCAGGGTTTCGTATTCGTCGACGCGATGCGGGAAGTCGTCGGCGAAATCATCGAGGAAATCGAGCATCGAGCCTTCGCGGCGGGCGTTGCGGCGCTTGAGGTCGTCGCCCTTGTGCCAGCGCGATTCCTTGTGCTGCGGCATCTGCCCGGGCAGGTCGCGATACACGCCGCCGGGGCGGTAGTACGTGGCGTGCATGCGCGTGCCGGACACCGCCTCGTAGACATCCATCAGTTCCTCGCGTTCGCGGAACGCATAGAGGAACACCGCCATCGCACCGAGGTCGAGCGCGTTCGAGCCGATCCACATCAGGTGGTTGAGGATGCGCGTGATTTCGTCAAAAAGTGTACGAATATACTGGGCGCGCTCCGGCGGCGCGACGCCCATCAGGTTTTCGATGGCGCGCACGTAGGCGTGCTCGTTGCACATCATCGACACGTAATCGAGCCGGTCCATGTAGCCGATCGAATGATTGAACGGCTTGGACTCGGCGAGCTTTTCGGTGCCGCGATGGAGCAGGCCGATGTGCGGATCGGCGCGCACCACGGTTTCGCCGTCCATCTCGAGCACGAGGCGCAACACGCCGTGCGCGGCCGGATGCTGCGGGCCGAAGTTGATCGTGTAGTTCTTGATTTCCTGCATGCTCAGTTCTCCCGCCACTTGTCGGCGGCTTCGGCCCGGGCCTGCATCAG
>JAFEFD010000526.1 GCA_018240765.1 Pseudomonadota bacterium
GACTATTACAAGCAACACGTGTTCTCGCTCAACGCCGTGGAGATCATGGTGATCGACGAGGCCGACCGCATGTTCGACCTCGGCTTCATCAAGGACGTGCGCTTCATCCTGCGCCGCCTGCCCGAGCGCACGCGCCGCCAGTGCATGCTGTTCTCGGCGACGCTGTCGCACCGCGTGCTCGAACTCGCCTACGAGCACATGAACGAGGCGCAGAAGCTCGCGGTGGAAAGCGACAACGTCACCGCCGACCGCGTGCGCCAGGTAATCTATTTCCCGGCCAGCGAGGAAAAACTTCCGCTGCTGATCAACCTGCTGTCGCGCATCGAAGCGCACCGCAGCATGGTCTTCGTCAACATGAAGGTGGCCGCGGAAAAGGTCGCGCGGCGCCTGGAACGGCAGGGTTTCCGCGTCGGCATGCTGTCCGGCGATGTGCCGCAGAAGAAGCGCCAGAGCCTGCTCGGCAAATTCCAGCGCGGCGAGATCGAGATCCTCATCGCCACCGACGTCGCCGCGCGCGGCCTGCACGTTCCCGACGTCACCCACGTGATCAACTACGACCTGCCGATGGACGCGGAGGACTACGTGCACCGCATCGGCCGCACCGCGCGCCTGGGCGCCGAAGGCGATGCGATCAGCTTCGCCTGCGACATGTATGCGCAGGGCCTGCCCGACATCGAAGCCTATATCGGCCAGAAGATCCCGGTCGCGCGCGTGGAACCGGAACTACTGGTGATTCCGCCACCGCGTGCTCCGGTCGCCGGCGCAGAAGGCGGCGACGGCGAATCCAACATCGACACCTCGGCGCGCAAACCGCACGCGCCGAAGTCGCGTCACGGCGAATCGCGCCATAGCGAAAACCGGCGGCCGCGCCGCGATGGTCCGCGCGAGCGTGCGCACGAACACAAGTCCGCGCCAGCGCCTGCGCAAGCGACCGCGGCGCCTTCGCCCGCGGCACCGGCGCCGGCAACGAATGCCGACGGCGTGCCGCGCAAGCGCCGCCGCCGTGGCGGTCGCGGTCGTGGCCGTGGCGAGGGCGGCGACGTCGCCATGCACAATGGCGATGCAACGCCACAGGCAAAACGGCCGCGCGGGCACCAGCCTGTTCCCACCACGCCGACGCCGGCGCCACCGCCGCCGGCCGAACGCAAGAAGCCGGGCTTGTTCCGCCGCATCGGGAACCTGTTCAAGCGTTCCTGAGCGCATGCTGCTAAAGTCTGCGGCGGGTTTTTCGACACCGCCGCATGCTTGCATCCCTGACTCACGCCGATCACGCACGCCTCTCGCGCCTGGCCGCGCTCGCTGCCTGCGCGATCTTCGCGCTGATCTGCCTGTGGCTGCTGGTGAAACTCGTCTGGCTGCTGGTGCCGCAGGGCGACAATGGCGTGACGGCGACGCCGGCTGCTGCCGCGCCGGCACCGGCGCCATTGCAATCGGTGGGCAAGTGGCATCTGTTCGGCAATCCGCAAACGATCGCGGTGTTGCAGCAGATGCGCAACGCGCCGGCGACGACGCTGAAACTCACCTTGCGCGGCACGCTGGCGATGGACGATCCGAACGACGGCATCGCCATGATCCAGGACGAACACGGCGGCGAGCGCGCTTACAAAGTGGGCGAGGCGGTCGGCGACAACGCGAAGCTCACGGCGGTTTACACCGATCACGTCGTGCTCGATCACGAAGGCGTGGCCGAGACGCTGAACCTGCCGCAGGCCGATGCGCACGCTACGGCGCCGCCAGCCAATCCGACGAATCTCGCCAGCGCAACCGGCGCGCGCGCGTCGAGCATCCCGCCGAACTTCGCGCCGCCGCAGTTGGGCGGGAACCTGGATTGGAGTGCGGCGCAATCGAAACTGCGCATCGACCCGGCCCAGCTCGCCAAGCAGGTGCACGTCGAACCCGTGTTCGAGAACGGCAAGATCGCCGGCGCGCGCCTGTCCGGCGGCGGCGAAGTGGCGCGGCTGATGAGCCAGGCCGGCCTCAAACCCACCGACCTCATCACCGCGATCAACGGCCAGTCGCTGTCGGCGGTGTCCAATCCGCAGCAATTCATGGACAATCTGGCCGGGGCCGGCAGCATTTCCGTCACCGTGTTGCGCGACGGCAAGCCGGCGACGCTGACCGTGAGCTTGCGTTGATCCGAATATACTTGTAGAGAAATACACAATGACGCGATTCCTCGTTGCCGCCTTCCTCGCTTTCGCCGCCGCACTGGCCTGCGCGCAACCGAAGTCGCCCGTCGCAGCGCCCGTCGCGAATCCGCCCGGCACGCACACGCTGAACATGAAGGATGCCGACATCCAGGCGCTGATCGCGACGGTGTCGGAAATCACCGGCAAGAATTTCATCGTCGGCCCGAACGTGCAAGGCAAGGTCACCGTGGTGTCGGCGCGGCCGATGAAGCCGGACGAAATCTACGACGTGTTCCTGTCGGTGTTGCGCGTGCACGGCTACGCGGCGATTCCTTCCGGCAGCATGGTCAAGATCGTGCCCGAGGCGGTGGCGCAGCAGGACGGCTCCGGCGGGCTCAACGGCACGCGCCAGCACGAGGCGGACGAGATCGTCACCCAGATCGTGCCGGTCAAGCACGTCGCGGCGACGGATCTGGTGCCGATCCTGCGCCCGCTGATGCCGCAGGGCGCGCAACTGATTGCGCATCCGGCATCCAATTCGCTGGTCGTTTCCGATCGCGCCGGCAATGTCGAACGCATGATCAGCATCATCCACCGCATCGACACGGTTTCCGATTCCGGCGTTGACGTGATCCCGTTGCAGCACGCCAGTGCCGCGGAAGTCGCGCGCATTCTCGGCCAGCTCGCCGATACCAAGGGCGCCGAAAGTGCCGATGCGCCGCACGTGTTCGCCGACGAGCGCACGAATTCGATTTTGCTTTCGGGTGGGAAGAGCGGCCGCCTGCGCCTGCGCGCGCTGGTTGCACATCTGGATACACCGATCAGCGATGGCGGCGAAACCCAGGTCGTGTATCTGAACTACGCCAACGCCAAGGACCTGGTACCGATTCTCGAAGGCGTCGCCGCGACGCTGACCGGCGACACGCCGCCGAACGCGAAGGCCGCCGCAGGCGCCGCGGCGGGCAGCGGCGCATCGTCCTCCGGCGCATCGACCGCGACGATCCAGGCCCACGAAGGCGACAACGCGCTCGTGATCAGTGCGCCGCCGGCGGTGTTTCGTTCGTTGCAGGCGGTGATTCGCCAGCTCGACATCCGCCGCGCGCAGGTATTGATCGAGGCGGTCATCGCGGAAGTCTCGGATGAAACCGCGAACGAGCTCGGCATCCAGTGGCAGATTCCGCTCGGTGACAAGAGCCATGTGCTGGGCGGCACCAATTTCACCGGCAACACGCCGGGCAACAACATCTTCAACGTCACCGGCGGCTTGAACGCGTCCGGAGGCCCGGCGATCAGCCTGGGCAACGGCCTGAATTTGGGCTACCTCGACACGGTCACGTTGAATGGCAAGCAGTTGCTCAGCCTCGGCGGCCTGCTCTCGGCGCTGCGCAGCAACGGCAAGAACAACATCCTGTCCACGCCATCGATCATGACCCTGGACAACCAGGAAGCGATGATCAAGGTCGCGCAGGAAGTGCCGTTCGTGACCGGCTCCTACACGACAAATACCGGCGGCAATTCAGGCAGCAATGGCAACACCACTGGCATCGGCAATCCGTTCCAGACCATCCAGCGCAAGGACGTGGGCCTCACCCTCACCGTCACGCCGCATATCAATTCCGGCGATACGGTGCGCCTGGACATCCACCAGGAAGTCTCCAATCTGCTGCCGCCGGTGCAGGGTGCGGTGGACCTGGTCACCAACAAGCGCGAGATCAAGACCACGGTGATGGTGAAGGACGATTCCCTGCTCGTGCTCGGCGGATTGATCTCGGACAACGTCAAGGACAGCGTGCAGAAAGTGCCCGCGCTGGGCGACATTCCGTTGATCGGAAACCTGTTCCGCTACCGCAGCAACGATCACCAGAAACAGGACCTGATGGTGTTCCTGCATCCGAAGATCCTGCGTGACGCGGCGAGCGAGGCGCAGGTATCCGGCGAAAAGTACAACTTCCTGCGCACCGAGCAATTGCGCATGCGCGAGAACAGCGAAACGATCACGCCGCGCGCCCAGCAGCCGATGTTGCCGGAAGTGCACGATTTCCTGAAATCGCCGGCACTGGACGTGGCGCCGAAAGACGCACCGGGAACGCAGCACCCATGAACGCGGCCGCGCATCCGCCGCGGCCCAGTTTCGGCTTCGCCCGCCGCAACGGCGCCACGCTTGTCGCCTGGCATGGCGACGAGGCCGAAGTCGCCTGGCGCGATGGCGTCCAACCTGAAGTCTTGAGTGAACTGCGGCGCTATCTCGGCACGCCGCTCAAGCTCGTGCGCCACGATACCGCCAGTTACGAACGCCTGCTGCGCGATTTGTACGAGCAAGGCGACGACGCACGTGCGATGGTCGCCGACTTCGACGACGAACTCGATCTGAAGACCCTTGCCGACGAACTGCCCGAGCCGGAAGACCTGCTCGAATCCGAGGACGACGCGCCGATCATTCGCCTGATCAACGCGCTGCTCACCGAAGCCGTGAAGGAAGGCGCGAGCGACATCCACATCGAACCGTTCGAGAATCGCCTCGTCGTGCGCTTTCGCATCGACGGCGTGCTGCGCGAAGTACTTAGCCCCCAGAAGGCGATCGCGAGCGCCGTGGTGTCGCGCATCAAGGTCATGGCGCGCCTGGACATCGCCGAAAAACGCCTGCCGCAGGATGGCCGCATCGGACTCAAGATTGCCGGGCGCCCGGTCGATGTGCGCGTCTCCACGATTCCGGCCGGCCATGGCGAACGCGTCGTGCTGCGCCTGCTCGACAAGCAGGCCGGCAAACTCGATCTGAAACAACTCGGCATGGCGCCGGATACGCTCGCTGCACTGGGCGACGTGATCCAGCGTCCGCACGGGATCCTGCTCGTCACCGGCCCGACCGGATCGGGCAAGACGACGACACTGTACGGCTCGTTGCTCCAGCTCAACGACGCCAGCCGCAACATCATGACCGTGGAAGATCCGATCGAGTACTACATCGATGGCGTCGGACAAACCCAAGTCAACACCAAAGTGGACATGACCTTCGCGCGCGGCCTGCGCGCGATCCTGCGCCAGGATCCGGACGTGGTCATGGTCGGCGAAATCCGCGACCTGGAAACCGCCGAAATCGCGGTGCAGGCCTCGCTCACCGGCCATCTGGTGTTGTCCACGCTGCACACCAACTCCGCGATCGGCGCAGTCACGCGCCTGCGCGACATGGGCGTTGAACCGTTTCTGCTGTCGTCTTCGCTGATCGGCGTGCTCGCGCAACGTCTTGTGCGCGTACTCGATCCTGCGCAGCGGGAAGTGTACGCGGCAACACCGCGCGAACTCGCTGCGTTCGGCAAGGCGCCCGATACGCGTGCCAACTTGTACCGGCCTTCCGCACAGGCCGCCGGTCGCCACGCCGGCTACAAGGGCCGCACCGGCATCTACGAATTCGTCAACGTCGACGAGGAGCTGCGCCGCCTGATCCACGCCAACGCCGCCGAGGCCGAGATGGAACGCCACGCGCGCACGCGCACGCCGAGCATTCTCGAAGATGGCTGGAACAAGTGCGTGGCCGGCATCACGTCTGCCGAGGAAGTGCTGCGGGTGACGCGGGAGGAATAGGCCTTCGGCTACACTCCGTGCATGGCCTTGCATCCCGATTTTCCGAAATCGCCCTACGCTGTCCCGACACCCGAGCAGCGCTGGTTTCCTGCCGATGAGGCGTTGCGCGCATCGTCCTACGAAAAATTGCTGCCGCCGCTGGTCGCGCGCATCCGCGAGGAAGTCTCCGCGTGGCGCGAGTCGGATTACGCAGGCGCATCGACGACCTCGCGTTCGTTGCTCAAACACTGGTTCGGGACAGAGCATTCGATCGAAGGCGCCGACGGCACGCAATCTGCGTTCCGCTATTACTTCGCACAGCGCGAGGCTGTTGAGACGGCAATCTGGCTGTACGACGTCAAGCAGGCGCGCGACAAGTTCGACCTGATGCGTTTCGATGCCTCCGGCGCGGTGTCGGCCGGAATGTTTCCCGAGGAATGGACGCGCTATGTGGTCAAGATGGCCACGGGTTCCGGCAAGACCAAAGTCTTGTCGCTGCTGATCGCCTGGAGCTACTTCCACAAGCTGTATGAGCCCGATTCCGCGCTGTCGCGCAATTTCCTGCTGATCGCGCCGAACATCATCGTGCTCGATCGCCTGCGCACGGATTTCGACGGGCTGAGGATCTTCTTCAACGATCCGGTATTGCCGGATAACGGCTTCGATGGCCGCAACTGGCGCGACGATTTCCAGATCGCCTTGCATATCCAGGACGAGGTGCGCGTGGTGCGTCCGGTTGGCAACCTTTTCCTGACCAACATCCATCGCGTGTACCTCGGCGAACCGCATGTCGCCTCGCTCGAAGACGATGACCTGCGCGATTACTTCCTCAGTCCGTTTGGGCCGAAACCGGTCGGCAAGACCACCGACAGCCGCGTCGACCTCGGCGAGATCGTGCGCGAGATCGACGAACTCGCCGTATTCAACGACGAGGCGCATCACATCCACGACGAGCGCATGGCGTGGTTCAAGTCGATCCAGGACATCCACCACCGCATGCTTCAGCGCGACGGGCGCTTGTCGTTGCAGATCGACGTCACCGCCACGCCGCGCCACGACAACGGCGCGATCTTCGTGCAGACCGTGTCCGATTACCCGCTGGTCGAGGCCATCCACCAGAACGTGGTCAAGCATCCGGTGCTGCCCGATCCGGCCAGCCGCGCCAAACTCGCCGAGCAACAAAGCGCGATCTTCCACGAGCGCTATGCCGATTACCTGCAACTTGGCATCGAAGAATGGCGCAAGAGCTACGCCGAGAACGAAAAGCTCGGCAAGAAGGCGGTGCTGTTCGTGATGGTGGACGATACCCGCAACTGCGACGAAGTCGGCGCGTACCTGGAGAAGATCGCGCCGGAACTGGCTGGCGCGGTGCTGGTGATCCATACCAAGAAGAACGGCGAGATCGCCGAAGCCGCCAGCAGCAAGAAGGACGACGAACTCGCGAAACTGCGCAAGGCCTCGAACGACATCGACGGCTGGGGCAGCCCGTACAAGGCCATCGTCAGCGTGTTGATGCTCAAGGAAGGTTGGGACGTGCGCAACGTCACCACCATCGTCGGCCTGCGCGCCTACGCGTCCGCGAGCAACATCCTGCCGGAGCAGACGCTCGGGCGCGGCCTGCGGCGCATGTACTTTGGCACCGACATTGCGGAAACCGTGTCGGTGATGGGCACGCCCGCGTTCATGGAATTCGTCGAATCCATCCGCAGCGAAGGTGTGGATCTCGAATACCGGCCGATGGGCGGCGGCGCCAAGCCCAGGGAATCGCTGGTCGTGGAAGTCGATGCGCAAAACAAGGACAAGGACATCGACGCGCTCGACATCGCGGTGCCGAAGCTCGCGCGGCGCTGGAACCGCGACTGGAAGAACCTCGACGCACTCGATCCGGCCACGTTCGGCAACCCGAAACTCGCGCTCAAATCGTTTACGCCCGAGCAAACGCGCGAGATCGTGTTCAAGACCATGCTCGACGACGCGCAGCACCACGTCGTGCAACTGGATGGCACGGGAATCGCCGACTGGCGCTCGGTGGTCGGATTTTTCGCCCGGCAACTGCTGAAGGACCTGCGTCTTGTCGGCGGCTATGACGCGCTGTATCCGAAGGTGCGCGATTTCATCCGCGCGGATTTGTTCGACAAGACCGTCGACCTCGATGATCCCGTCGTGCTGCGCAACCTGTCCGAACCGGAACCCGGCAAAGTGCTGTTCGATGCCTTCAGGAAGGCGATCAATGCACTGACGGTGTCCGACAGCGGCAACGCGCGCATCGAGGACTGGATTCGGCTGAAGAACACGCGCCCGTTCCGCACCGAGGATCGCCCGTACCTGCCGGCGCGCAAGTCCGTATTCAACAAGACCGTCGGCGAGCCCAACGCCGGCGGCTTCGAACTCGCCTTTGCCAAGTTCCTCGACGACGCGCCGGACGTCGCCAGCTTTGCCAAGAACTATCTCGCGGTGGGATTCAAGCTCGACTACGTGCGCGCCGACGGCGACCTTTCCAACTACATCCCGGATTTCATCGTGCGCACGAACGATGGCAACCTGTGGATCGTCGAAACCAAGGGTCGCGCCGAACTCGACCTGCCGCAAAAAATGGCGCGCCTCGCGCAGTGGTGCGCAGATGCGAGCACGGCGAGCAAGGCCGACGGCGGCCCGGCGTATCGCTTCGTCTATGTCGATCAGGCGGGATTCGAGGCACACAAACCGCAGGCGTTTGCGGGGCTGGTGGCAGTTTTCCGGGACTTCCAGCCGTGAGTAGCTTGGCTAATGTACCCATTTTGGGTATGATCGAACCCAATATGGGTACGCAATCAAAATCATCGAATCTTGCCGACGCCTTGTTTTCCACCACCCAGCAACGCGTGCTGGGATTGTTGTTCGGCCAACCGGATCGCAGCTTCTATGCTCGCGAAGTCATTGCGTTGGCGGGTGAAGGCGGCTCGGGTGCTATCCAACGCGAGCTCACGCGATTGGAGCGCAGCGGCCTTGTCACCGCGCAGCGCCGCGGCGCGCAAAAGCACTTTCAGGCCAACCGCGCATCGCCGCTGTTCGAGGAGTTGAGCGCCATCGCGCGCAAGACCTTTGCGCTGCGCGAGCCGTTGCGGGAAGTCCTGGCACCGCTCGCACCGCAAATCAAGGCGGCGTTCGTTTATGGTTCGGTGGCCAAGCGCAGCGATACCGTACGCAGCGACATCGACCTGATGATCATCAGCGAGACACTCACCTATGCGGATACGTTCCTCGTACTCGCCACCACCAGTGCAAAGCTTGGCCGCGAAATCAACCCCACCATCTACAAGCCAGTCGAATGGCAAGCCCGCCTGAGCGAGGGCAACGCCTTCGTGACTCGCGTGCTGGCGCAGCCCAAGCTCTGGATCGTCGGAGACGAACATGTCCTCGCCGCTTGAAAACCTGTGCGGAGCGGACGGGCCGCTACTTCCAGAACCGCCGGATGCGAAGGAATTTGCCGGGCTGACCGGCCCGGCGCGGGCGCGGCTCGCGGATGCGGGTATCGCGACGCTGGCACTGGAAAGCCGCTTCGATCTTGCCTACAACGCGGCACATGGCTTGTGTCTGGCAGCCTTGCGCCGCTGCGGCTACCGGGCGCAACACCGCTATATCGTGTTTCAGGTATTGCCGCATACGCTCGGACTGGGTGCCGACGTCTGGCGCGTATTGTCCCGCTGCCATGACATCCGCAACCTCGGCGAATACGAAGGCGATCTCAACGTCACCCAGCAACTGGTCGAAGACCTGATCGGCGCCACCCGGCGCGTGGATTCG
>JAFEFD010000527.1 GCA_018240765.1 Pseudomonadota bacterium
GGTTTTGCGGAAGGTTTCATCGACGACGCGCAGCGTGCGCGCGACACGTTCGGCTGGATCGACGCCAACCCGCTCGGAACCGCTGCCGGTTACGGCGTAAACCTGAAACTCGATCGCGAACACACGACGCGTGCGCTCGGCTTCGCGCGAATGCAGGTCAACCCGATAGCCGCGCAATTGTCGCGCGGCAAGTTCGAGATCGCCGTACTCGAAGCCTTTGGCAGCGCCTTGCTCGACTTGCGCCGCCTCGCCTGGGACTTGTCCTTGTTCACCACGGCCGAATTCGGTTTCGTTACGCTGCCGGACGAATTCACCACCGGTTCGTCGATCATGCCGAACAAGCGCAATCCGGATGTCGTGGAATTGTTGCGGGCGAGCTACGCCAGCGCCGCCGCCGCGCGCACCGAAATCGAGCAGTTGTTGTCATTGCCGTCGGGCTACCAGCGCGACCTGCAGTTTACGAAGGGCTCGATTTTTCACGGCGTACGCCGCGGCTTGATGGCGCTGGAACTCGTTCCCGATCTACTGGCGCGCATGGCGTGGAATGCGGATGTGATGCGTGCCGCGATCGAACCGCAGATGTACGCAACGGATGTGGCGATCGAGCAGGCCATGTCAGGCGTGCCGTTTCGCAACGCTTATCGCGCGGCGGCGGAAGCGGTGGCGTCGGCGGGGCAGGGACGCTCGCCGGAACAAAGCCTTGCAGAGCGCGTCTCGCCCGGCGCGCACGCGGATTTGCGACTGGATGAACTGCGCGCGCGGCTCGCCGCGCTCAGCGCGTGAGCCAACCCTGCTTGCGTGCCGTACACACCGCGTACGGGAATATCCACGACAGCGCGAACACCGAGAAAAACGAATAGCCGATGCCGTAGATGAAATCCCAGGAACGCTCCGCGCGCAGGTAGTAGAGCATGTTGAACGCGGCGACGATCAGCATGGCGCAGGCGAAGCGCAACAGCATGTCCGGGTGGTCGAACATCGTCGCCACGAGCAGGAACATTGCGGCAATTCCGACCGGATGGCGCGTCGTGGTGACCAGCGAGTCGGCCAGTGCGATCGCGCGCGCGCGGCGCGGGCGCTTCCACACGATGCGGCCGAGGAAGCGCATTTCCTCGCGCACATAGCTGCGATCCCAGCGCAGGAACATCTTGCACAGCTTCTTGTATTGCACCGGCACGATGGTATGGACGACTCCCGCGCGCTGGTAGACGCTGTCGTAGCCGGCTTCAAGGATGTCGTTGGTCATCGCGCGGTCTTCGCCGAACGTGCAACGCGCGCCGAGGAAGTGCTGGCCGACCCAGCGTTCCAGCACATGGCGCACGGCTTGCGTGCGATAGGCGGCGAGCGCGCCCGGGCAGCAGTACACGGTGCCGTAGGTGCTTTGCGCGGCGCGCAGGAAATCGAAAGACAGCACGAAGCGCACATTGAGCATGCGCGGGATGATGCCGGCCGCACGGTTGTACACGCTGACCTTGCCTGCGACCGCGCCGACCTTCGGGTCGCGGAACGGCCCGGCCATGGCGAGCAGGGTATCGGCGTCAATCACGCTGTCCGAGTCGATCGTCACCATCACCTCGCCCCTGCCGCGGCGGAAACCGGCTTCGAGCGCCGCGCGCTTGCCGCGGTTCTGCGGAAAACGCAGTGCCGTGACCAGATCGGGGAAGCGCGCGGCGGTACGCTCGATGTGGGTCCAGGTGTCGTCTCGGCTGCCATCGTCGATGACGAAGATTTCCAGCCGGTCATGCGGGTAGCGCGCACCGGCAACCGACTCGATCGTGCGCGCAACCATCTCGCCTTCGTTGAAGGCGGGAATGATCACCGTCAGCATGGGTGCGTCGTCCATGGTCGCGACCGGCGGTATGCGATACCGGAACCAGAGCAGGGTGCGATACAGCAGCATCAGCAGACCCATGCCGGCCCAGAGCAGGCTCGGGCGCGCGACATAGCCCAGCCAACCGTACTGATGTGCCGAATGCAGCAGGCCGTGAAAGGCCCGCAGTTGCCAGGTCGCCACGATGACGACGATGAAGCCGACGAGAATCGCGACGCGATAGAAAACGTCGCCGGGCTGCAGGTGGTAATCGGGTGCTGCCGCAGGTGCCGGCAGGACTTGAGTATGCATGGCAGGTTGCTCGAATCGCGACCGCTCGTGTGCGGTTCGGGGCCGTGGTGAAATGCAGCGCCAGCAAAGATACCCGACAATCGCCGAATCGGGGTTAAACGGCGCTTAACGGAAAGTCCGGTTGCGCAGTGCCGCCGCCGCAGACTATCGTTTCCGCATGCAACCCAAGGCGCCATGTTCTTGAGCGACACGCTGACGTTCACTGCGAAGGATCGGATCGTGATCATTGCCCCGCATCCGGACGACGAGTCCATCGCCACGGGCGGACTGATCCAGGCGGCGCAAGCGGTCGGCGCTGCCGTGCGCGTGATCGTCCTCACCGATGGCGATGCCAACGTCTGGCCGCAGCGCTGGATCGAGAAGCGCTGGCGCATCGATGCCGCCGCGCGCGCGCGCTGGGGCACGCGTCGGCGCGTGGAAGCGCGCGAAGCCATGCGCGTGCTTGGTCTGGACAACGACGCGGAACAATTCTACGGCCTGCCGGACCTTGGCCTGACCGATCTGCTGATGCGTGCCGATGCGGCGGTATTGTCCGGCTTGCGTGCATCGATTGCCGCCTTCGCTCCGAATTGGATCGTGTTGCCGTCCATGGCCGATCTCCACCCGGATCACAGCGCGGCCAATGTGCTGGTGCGACTGGCGCTGGTCGCTGCCGAAGCGAAGGTTCCGCATTTGCTGGAGTTCGCCGTGCATGGCGGCGGCGCCGGTGCTGCGACGCACTGCGAACTGACGCCGGCCATGCAGGAAGTCAAACGTGCAGCGATTCTTGCCCACGCCACCCAGATGCGGCTCAGCAGCAAGCGTTTCCTGCGCCATGCCTGCGCGGACGAGGTCTTTCTGGCGAATGCCCGAGCCGCCCAGAATCCGCAAAGTCCGCTGCGCGCGCAAGCTGACGGCAGCGGTCGCCTGCGCGTGGAACTCGATGGGCGACAGGCGCGACGCGGGTTGAGCCTGTTCATCGTCATGGATGGTGGCGGGCATTCGCGCCGCTTGCTGATGCCCTGGAGATCCGGCGCTGCCGAGTTGCCGGTTTTCGATGCAATGCAGGAAAATCCGGCTGGCGTGGCGCATATCGAACATGCCGGCAAACGGGTGTCGGTGACATTCGAATCCGGTTGTGCGGATTGGCGCCTGGGTTTCGTGAAACTGGCGCGTCGAATGCCGGGATTGTGGGTCTTCGACCGGCATGGCTGGCAAGTCATCGCACGAAGCTGAACAAGGGTGCGAAAACGGCTGAACGGCATTCCGGGAGCTGCCGCAAACGATTGACAGTTGATGATCTTGCGCGGATTCTCTCCGGCGCGCACATTCGTTTGCGCCAGAGGATTCCCCCCATCAAATGGAGACTGCGATGAAGACATTGCTTGTTTCGGCCGCACTCGGTCTTGGCATGCTGCTGACCGCGGGCGCGTACGCCCAGGCACCGGCTGGCGCCACGGCGGCTTGCAAGGACGGCACGTATTACACCGGCACCACGCACAAGGGCGCCTGTCGCGGCCACAAGGGCGTGAAGGAATGGATCAACGGCGATTCGACCGCGGCAGGATCGACAGCGGCCGCTGCGAATGACGCATCGGCTGCGCCGGCGAAGGCGGCGAAGAAATCGAAGACGCCGAAGAAAGCCGAAGCCGCGGAAGCTGCCGCTCCAGCGGCCGCTCCGGCGGCTACGCCCGCACCGGCGGCATCTCCGGTGGCCGCACCCTCTCCGTCGCCAAAGGCCGCTGCGTCCAAGCACACGCCGCCGACACCGGCTTCGCAGATCGCGCAGAAACCCGGTGGCGGACCAGGCCTGGTGTGGGTCAATGCCGGCTCCAAGGTCTACCACTGCCAGGGCGACGAATGGTATGGCAAGACCAAGGAAGGTTCGTACATGAGCGAAGCGGCGGCCAAGGCGGCCGGCAACCACGCCTCGCATGGCAAGGAATGCAGCAAGTAAGCGTTTTGCAGTCGCGAAAACAAAAAACGCCCGGCGGTGCCGGGCGTTTTCGTCTTGCGCCAGTGCTGCCGCGCCGCTAGAATGCGCGGCTCGTTTTGCTTTCCGTGTCGGGGTGTAGCTCAGCCTGGTAGAGCGCTACTTTCGGGAGGTAGAAGTCGGAGGTTCGAATCCTCTCACCCCGACCAATGATCGAACAAGAAACCGGCCGCGCGCCGGTTTTTTTGCTTTTGCAGACAGGTTTGCGAGGATTCCATGGCCTTGACCCAAGCCCGCACCATGCCCGGCACGCTGGAACTCCTGCCGCCGGACCAGATTGCTTTCCAGCGCATGCTCGACACCGTGCGTTTCAATTTCGAGCGCTTCGGATTCCTCCCGATCGAAACCCCGGTCATGGAATTCACCGACGTGCTGCTGACCAAGCAGGGCGGCGAGACCGAGCGCCAGGTGTATTTCGTGCAATCCACCGGAGCCCTGGAAAAATCTGCCGAAGGCTTGCCTGAACTGGCATTGCGATTCGATTTGACCGTACCGTTGGCGCGCTACGTCGCCGAGCACGAGCACGATCTGAATTTCCCGTTCCGCCGCTACCAGATCCAGCGCGTCTACCGCGGCGAACGCGCGCAGCGCGGGCGTTTCCGCGAGTTCTACCAGTGCGACATCGACGTGATCGGCAAGGATCAGCTTTCGATCCGTTATGACGCCGAGATTCCGGCCGTGATTTACAGCGTATTCCGCGACCTGGCCATCGGTCCGTTCACGATCTGGCTCAACAACCGCAAGTTGATGCGCGGATTCTTGGAAGGGCACGGCATTGCCGATGTCAAACAACAAGCTGCGATCTTGCGTGAGATCGACAAGTTGGATAAGCGCAGCCAGGCAGCGGTAACGGATACCTTAGCTGGTGAGGAGTTCAATATTCCGAACCATGTGCTAGCCGATATCATTGGTCTGATTATTTTGGAGTCTCGCCGCGAAGAAGGAAGCGCACTCACATACTTGGATACGATCGAGCAGTCGTATATGAAGAAACTGCCGGGCGACCCTTCGTTAATGAAAGAGGGGATCGAAGAGTTACGCGAAGTATTGATTCTTATGCGTGCATTTAGAGTGCCGGAGACCCATTACGCAATAAAAATGTCGATCGCGCGTGGCCTCGACTACTACACCGGTACCGTCTACGAAACCACGTTGAACGAGCATCCGCAGATCGGCTCGATCTGTTCAGGCGGGCGCTACGACAATCTTGCGTCGAATTACACCAGGTCGAAATTGCCAGGCGTCGGCATTTCCATTGGTGCCACGCGCCTGTTCTGGCAATTGCGCGAAGCGAAGCTGCTTCACGCCGCTGCGAGTACCGTGCAGGTTTTGGTCGCGCAGATGGACGAAACCTTGCTGCCGGCTTGCCTGGAAATCGCGGCGCAGTTGCGCAACGCCGGCATCGCCACCGAAGTCGTGATGGAGGCTGGCAAGCTCGGCAAACAGTTCAAGTACGCCGACCGCGCCGGCATCCGCTTCGTTGCCGTGCTCGGTCCTGACGAAGTCGCCAAGGGTACGGTCACCGTAAAGGACATGCGCAAACAGGATCAGGTCGAAATGTCACGAGCGGATCTCGCGAGCACATTGCGCGCGCAACTCGCGCAGGAGGCGCCGGCATGAGCGCCGAAACCCGCCACGTCGTTTTGCTCGATGGCTCGCGCCTGACGCGCGCACAGGTCGCGCAGATCGCGCGCGGTGAGGCCATCGTCGGACTCGATCCGGCCCAGCTTGCGCAGGTGCAGCGAACGGCGGATTTCCTCGCCGACCAGGTCAAGCGCGGCGAGCCGATCTACGGCGTCACCACCGGTTTTGGCAGCAATGCCGACAAATTGCTCGGCGCGCGTCGCGTACGTGGCGAAGAGCAGGGCGCTGGCCGCACGCTGATGGAAGAATTGCAGCACAACCTCGTGGTCACGCATGCCGTTTGCGTCGGCAAGCCGATGGGGGCCGAGGTGGTGCGCGCGATGCTGGCGATTCGCGTCAATACGCTGATGCGCGGACATTCCGGCATTCGCGCGAGCACCTTGCAGGCGCTTGCCGAATTGCTCAACCACGGCGTCGTGCCGGTGATTCCGGAAAAAGGCTCGGTCGGCGCTAGCGGGGACCTGGCCCCGCTGTCGCATCTGGCGCTCGTGCTTCTCGGCGAAGGCGAGGCGTTTTATCAGGGCGAGCGTGTGTCCGGCGCCGAGGCGCTCAAGCGTGCCGGATTGGCGCCGGTAAAGTTGTCGTTCAAGGAAGGCCTCGCGCTCAACAACGGCACGACGCAGATGCTGGCGATGGGCGTGCTGGCGCTCGACCGCCTGGAAAAACTGTTGGCGACCGCTGATCTTGCCGCGACGATGACGCTGGATGCCTTCGCCGGCCGCACGTCCGCTTTCAAACCCGAGGTTCACGCGCTGCGTCCGCATCCGGGACAGGTGCAGACAGCCGCCAATTTGCGCCGACTGCTGGAAGGATCGACGCTCGCCGATATTGCGTATCACCTCGTGCCGCGCTTCAAGCCCTGGCTCGCCGATTCATGGAGCGACGCACGCGATCGCCAGCATCGCTTCGACATCGGTTGGGATTGGGTACCGCCCTCGCAACGCGAAGGCAAACAAGCGTTCTACGCGCGCTTCCTGCCGTTCAAGGGCGGCAAGAAGCACCAGCCGCAGGATGCCTATTGCCTGCGCTGCATCCCGCAGGTGCACGGTGCGGTGCGCGACGCGCTGGCGCAGGCGCAGCGCGTGATCGATATCGAACTCAATGCCGTCACCGACAATCCGCTGATATTCCCCGATGCCATGGACGCCAAGGTCATCGAGGACCAGGTAATCTCCGCCGGACATTTCCACGGCATGCCGCTGGCGCTGGCGATGAGCTACATCAAGGCCGCGATCCCGGTGTTGGCGTCGATCTCCGAGCGACGCTTGAACAAGCTCGTCGATCCGGCCACCAACGACGGCCTGCCAGCCTTCCTGATCGGCAACGAGGATGCGACCGATTCGGGATTCATGATCGTGCAGTACACCGCGGCGGCGCTGGTCAACGAACTTGCCACACGTGCGCATCCGGCCAGCGTGTATTCGATTCCGACCAGCGCGAACGCCGAGGATCACGTCTCGATGGGTGCGAACGAGGCACGCCATGTGCTCGACATGCTCGACGACCTCGGCCAGGTGCTGGCGCTGGAGCTGTACACCGCCGCGCAGGCGCTGGAATACCGCCAGGACATGCTCAACGCCGCACGCACGCTTGCAGCGCGCGGTGACTGGCAGGCGCTGGCGCGCAAGATTTCCGGAGCGCCAGCGAAGGAACATGCCGATCACGAGCAGTTCCAGCGCGAAGTGCAGGCTCTGATGACGTCCTTGCGCGATGCCGGCGAATTCCGCGCCGGCAAGTTGGTGAGCGATGCATTCAGCGGAATTCGCAAACGGATCGGCTTCATGCCGCGCGACCGCGCCATGGACGCCGACGTGCAGGCAGTGTGCGAACTGGTCGCACAAGGCGGCCTGATCGCCTGATTCCCTGCTGAGGGCCTGGCTGGCGTTACCGCCGGCATGACTTCCGGCGCATGTGCTATTGTCAAGTCAACACTATAGTTGACCTGCGCTTATGGCGAGGTCGATGGGACGTGGACGAAACCGAAAGCCACCTGTGGAAGTTCCAAAAAGAGCTCAGCGCCGGCATTGTTTCGCTGGTCCTGCTCGGCGTGCTTTCGCGCGCGCGCCAGCCAATGTACGGCTATCAGATCGTCAAACGCCTCGACGAGACCGGTGCCGGCGTGCTCAGCGGCAAGCAGAGCGCGCTGTATCCGGTGCTGCGCAACCTCGCGGCCGCCGGGCTGCTGGAAAGCGAAGTGGAACCATCGGTGACCGGGCCGCCGCGGCGCTATTACCGCATCACTGCGCTCGGCCGGCGCGTGCTGCGTGAATGGAGCATGGCCTGGATCGACACCCGCGATTTCGTCAACACCATACTTGAGGATTGAACATGAGCACCGCAACGCCGCGTTCGGTCGCGGAATATCTCGAACAGTTGCGCGCCGCACTTGTCGGCGCCGATCCCGCGCTGGTCCAGGATGCGCTCTACGATGCCGAGGAACACCTGCGCGGTGAGCTGCGCGAGCACCGCGGCATGCCAGAAGCCGAAATCCTGGCGAAGATCGTTGGCAGTTACGGCGCGCCGGAAGAGGTCGCCGAGATCTACGTCGACAAGGAAAACGTCGTGCGCCAGGCGTTGCGTCCGCCGCCACAACAGCCGCGCACGTCGGCGTTGGGGCGATTCTTTGCGGTGGGCGCCGATCCGCGCGCTTATTCGGCACTGTTCTACATGCTGCTGTCGTTGGCGACGGGGATTTTCTATTTCACCTGGACCGTGGCCGGACTGTCTTTGTCATTGAGTTTGTCGATCCTGATTTTCGGCATCGTCGTCGCCGTGCTTTTTTTTGGCACCACGCGCGTGCTGTCGCTGGTCGAGGGCCGTATTGTCGAAGTGATGCTCGGTGAGCGCATGCCGCGGCGACCGCTGTATCCACCGCGCGAGGGATCCATGTTCAAGCGCATTGGCGGCATGTTCAAGGATCCGCGCACCTGGTCTACGTTGCTGTATTTCGTGCTGATGCTGCCGCTCGGCATCGTCTATTTCACGTTCGCCGTGACCGGCATCGCGATGTCGCTGTCGTTCATCCTCGCGCCGCTGGCGCACCTGGGCTGGATGTTGGGCATTGTTCGCATCGACTGGGCGACGGAAATCGACTTCAACAGCACGATGCTGGTGCCGTGGCAAATCAGCGACCCGCTGCTGTTCGTGCTCGGCATCGTATTGCTGTTCGGATTGCTGCACCTGGCGCGCGGGATCGGCAAGTTCCAGGGCGGATTGGCCAAGAGTTTGTTGGTGCAATAGCCGCTATACGCATCCCGTGGGCGCAGTCCGGTCGTGGGCTATTGCGTCGCGACCGGAATCACGGTATCTTCTGGTCTATTGTACTAATGCATTATTACATTAACCATGAAACGACGCCAGCTCGATCCGGAAAAATCCGCTACTTCGGCCGAACAGGATCTGTGCCGTGCGCTGCTTTCCTTGCGCACGCCGGCGCAGATGCACGCCTTCCTGCGCGACCTGTGCACGCCGGCGGAACTGGAAGCGCTGGTCGACCGTTGGCAGGTGGTGCCGTATCTGCTTCAGGGCATGGCCTACCGCGATATCCACGCGCACACCGCGGTCAGCGTCACCACCATTGGGCGCGTCGCGCGGTTTCTGAAGCAGGGCAGCGGCGGCTATCGCGCAGCGATTGCACATGATGCCCAGCGCGGACGGGCGCGCAGCGCGGCGGGGAAAACGCGCAAATGAGCGCCGTCGCGGATAATGCGCGCCTGCGTATCGCGGTGCAGAAGTCCGGCCGACTTGCGGAAGTGTCCCAGGATCTGCTCGCGCGCTGCGGACTCCGGTTCCGGCAAAGCCGCGACAAGCTGTTTTGCTACGGCGAAGGCCTCGCGGTGGATCTGTTGCTGGTGCGCGACGACGACATTCCGGGCCTGATCACGCAAGGCGTTTGCGATCTTGGCATCGTCGGGCGAAATGTTCTGGCGGAACATGCCGCGAACCACGCATCGCAAGCGGTAGTGGAATTGCTTGCGCTCGATGCCAGCCGTTGTCGCCTCGCCATCGCGGTACCGCAGGAGATGCCCTGCGAATCGCCGCAGTGCCTGGCCGGCAAGCGTATTGCGTCTTCGTATCCCGGCCTGTTGGCGGCGTGGCTCGCCGAACAGGGAGTCGTGGCCAGTATCGTCGTCTTGTCCGGTTCGGTGGAAATCGCCCCGCGCCTCGGCAGCGCCGATGTCATATGCGACCTGGTTTCCAGCGGCGCCACGCTCGTCGCCAATCACCTGCGCGAGGCGTTCACGGTCTTGCGCAGCGAAGCGGTGGTGGTCGGGCCAGCGCAGGCTCCACCGGACGAGCGCGGAATTCTGCGCGATCTGCTGTTGCGTCGCATCGATGGCGTGGTGCGCGTGCGCGAATCCAGGCTGGTGATGCTGCATGCGTGTCGCGAGCAGCTCGCGCGGATCAACGCCCTGCTGCCAAACGCACAAATACCCACGGTGACAGAGGTCGCAGGCGACAACGGGCGCGTGGCCTTGCAAGCCATCTGTGCCGGCCCGGTGACATGGCAGCATCTGGAAGATTTGCAGCGTGCCGGGGCGAGTCAGTTGCTGGTGCTGCCGCTGGAAAAGTTGTTGGCATGAACGCGAACGATGTCGTATCACGGTCGGCATTGCCGATACTCGACTGGCATGCACTCGACGCCAGCGCGCGCGGGACGGCATTGCGTCGGCCGGTGCTGGCGAAATCGGCGGACATTGCCGCCACGGTAACGCGCATCTTCGAACAGGTTCGCCGGGACGGCGTATGCGCATTGCGTGCATTGACCAGACGTTTCGATGGTGCGCAATTGGCATCGTTCGCAGTCAGCGATGAGGAATTTTCGGTTGCGGAGGCGACGCTTGATGAGCCGTTCAAGCGTGCCATCAGCGCAGCACGGGATCGGATCGCGATATTCCATCGTGTGACGGCGCCGCGCGATGTTGCCGTCGAAACCGCGCTGGGCGTGGTTTGTCGGCGCATGTTGCGCCCGATCGATCCGGTCGGGTTGTATGTGCCTGCAGGTACGGCGCCACTGCCATCGACTGCGTTGATGCTCGGCGTGCCGGCGCAACTGGCGGGCTGTCGGAATGCCGTATTGTGCACGCCGCCCAATGTCGCAGGGCGAGTGGATGCGGCCGTACTGTACGCCGCGTCGTTGTGCGGCATCCGGCGCGTGTTCAAGCTCGGTGGTGCGCAAGCCATTGCGGCGATGACGTTCGGCGTCGGGCCGGTACCGCGTTGCGCGAAGCTGTTCGGCCCCGGCAATGCCTTTGTAACCGAAGCCAAGCGCCAGGCCAGTGCGCTGCACGAGGGTCCCGCCATCGACATGCCGGCCGGACCCTCCGAGGTGCTGGTGATTGCCGATGCGGACGCCGATGTGCGCTTCGTCGCGGCGGACTTGCTCTCGCAGGCCGAGCACGGGCCGGATTCGCAGGCGCTGCTGATCGCAACGCAGCGACGCTTTCTCGAAGAAGTGAATGGTGAATTGCTGCGGCAACTCGCTCAGCTGCCGCGCCGTGAGATCGCCACGCAGTCGCTACGTTGCAGCCGATTGATTCTTGCGGATTCGCTCGACCAAGCCGTTGCGATCAGCAACGACTATGCACCAGAGCATTTGATTCTGCATGTGCGTGACGCGAATGCATTGCTCGATCGCGTGCAGAACGCCGGCTCGGTTTTTCTCGGCGCATGGTCGCCGGAAGCGGTCGGCGACTACTGCAGCGGCACCAATCACGTTCTGCCTACGCATGGTTTTGCGCGCGCGTGGAGTGGTGTGTCCGTCACGAGCTTTCTCAAACAGATCAGCGTGCAGGAATTGTCGCCCATGGGTTTGCGCGCGATCGGCCCGGATGCCGCCGCGCTTGCGCGTGCCGAAGGTCTGCACGCGCACGAGCGCGCTGTGACCTTGCGACTGAGTGCACTGACAGAGATGGCGCATGAAATTGCTTGAGCGTGCGCGTCCGGAGATCGCAGCGCTGCAACCGTACGCATCCGCACGCATGGAGGCAGGTGCTGCATCGATCATGTTGAATGCCAACGAATCGCCGTGGCCGGGAGCAGATGTTGCCTTTGCGCTCAATCGCTATCCCGATCCGCAACCCGCGGCATTGCGTGCCGCGCTGGCAAAATTGTACGCGGTTGCGCCTGAGCAGGTGCTGATCGGGAGAGGTAGCGACGAGGCCATCGACTTGCTGGTGCGAGCATTTTGTACGGCGGGCCGTGATGCGGTTGCGATCGCACCACCGACGTTTGGCATGTATGCGGTGGCGGCGCGCATTCAAGGCGCTGCGGTGATCGAGGTGCCGCTTGGCCCGGCATTTGAGTTGGATACGGATGCTCTGCTCGATGCGCTGACTGATGCGACCAAACTGATATTCGTCTGTACGCCGAACAATCCCACCGGCAATCTCGTGCCGATGCCGGCAATCAGGCGACTTTCCGACGCCTTGCGCGACCACGCCCTGCTGGTGGTCGATGAGGCCTATCTGGAATTCGCCGAGGGCGCGCCCAGCGCGGCGTCGCTCCTGCGCAAACACGACAATATCGCCGTGTTGCGCACCTTGTCCAAGGCGCATGCGCTGGCTGGTGCGCGCGTCGGCGCCTTTATTGCGGCAGCGCCCGTCGTGGAGCTGCTGCGCCATATCCAGGCGCCGTATCCGCTTCCGCAACCGAGCGTGGACGCCGCACTGGCTGCACTATCCGCAGCGGCGCTGGCGAAGACCGACACGCGAACTGCGACGTTGCGCGGCGAACGCGAACGCCTTGCACGCGCGCTGTCCGCAGCACCGTACGTGCGCGAGGTGTTTGTGTCTGCGGCGAATTTCCTGTGCGTTCGTTTTCGCGATGCGCGCGCAGCGTACCGACGCCTGCTGGCGTGTGGCATCGTCGTGCGCGATGTGTCGCGCTACCGTGCGCTGGAGAATTGCCTGCGCATCAGTGTCGGCAGCGCACAGCAGAATGCGGCCTTGCTCGATGCGCTCGCGAGGAGCGAGATTGCCGCATGACCCTGCGCAAGATCCTGTTTGTAGACCGCGATGGCACCTTGATCGTCGAACCGCCGGATCGGCAGATCGACGCTTTCGAGAAGCTCGCGTTGGTCGATGGTGTTGTTCCGGCCCTGCGTCGATGCGTAGCCTCAGGTTTCGAACTGGTCATGGTGACGAATCAGGACGGGCTCAACACGCCAGCTTTCCCGCAGGAATCGTTCGACGGACCGCATGGATTGATGCTGCGGATTTTCGCCTCGCAGGGTATCGCGTTCCACGAAGTGCTGATCGACACGAGCTTTGCCCACGAAGGCCGCGATACGCGCAAGCCGGGAACCGGACTGGTGCGGCATTACCTTGCGGATGATGGCTGGAGCCGCGCGGCGTCGGCGATGGTCGGCGATCGCGACAGCGATCTGGAATTCGGCGTGAATCTCGGCGTGCGCGGCTTCAAAGTCGGCGCTGGATGCAATTGGAGCGACATTGCGCATGCGTTGTGCGATGCGCCGCGCAGGTCCGAAATCGTACGCAACACCAACGAAACGCGCATTCGCGTGGCGGTGGATCTGGACAGTGCGGCTGCTGCGCGCGTGTCGAGCGGCATCGGTTTCTTCGATCACATGATCGAGCAACTCGGCAAACATGGCGGATTCGAACTTGCACTGGAATGCGCAGGCGACACGCATATCGACGAACACCACACGGTCGAGGACTGCGCGCTGGTTCTCGGCGCGGCGCTGCGCCAAGCGCTCGGCGATAAACGCGGCATCGGCCGCTATGGCTTCACCGTGCCAATGGACGAGGCGCTGGCGAGTGCGGCGCTGGATCTTTCCGGGCGCGCCTATTTGGTGTTCGACGGTGCGTTTCCGCGTGAGCGCGTGGGCGAATTGTCGACAGAACTGGTGCCGCATTTTTTCCGGTCGCTGTGCGCGGCGCTGGGCGCGAATCTGCACCTGAGCGTGCGCGGCGACAATGCACATCACATGGTCGAAGCCTGTTTCAAGGTGGTCGGGCGTGCCTTGCGCATGGCCTTGCGCCGCGAGGGCGCAGAGTTGCCCAGCACCAAGGGAGTGCTGTGATGGCGGCGGTGGCGCTGGTCGATGCAGGCGGCGCGAATATCGGATCGGTGCGATACGCGCTGCTGCGTCTCGGCGTCGAATCTCGACTGACGATCGATGCCGACACATTGCGTGCGGCTTCGCATGTCATCCTGCCTGGCGTCGGTGCGGCTGCCGCCGGCATGGCGCGTTTGCGCGAGCTGCGTCTCATCGAAGTCGTGCGCAATCTCACCCAGCCGGTACTTGGCCTGTGTCTTGGCATGCAGTTGCTGTTCGAACATTCGGAAGAGGGCGACACGCCGTGTCTTGGATTGTTGCCGGGAACGCTGCGTCGCCTCAAGGGCGGCGGCGTGCGCGTGCCCCACATGGGGTGGAATCGGCTGCGTATCGAGCGTGCGCATCGGTTGCTGTACGGTATCGAATCCGGTGCGCACATGTATTTTGTGCACAGCTATGCGGCGGACGTCGGCTCCGCGACGTTGGCGAGCTGCGAGCATGGCGGGGAATTTTCGGCGGTGGTGCAATCGCGCAATTTCTTCGGCGCACAATTTCACCCCGAGCGCTCTGCCGCTGCCGGCGCACGCTTGTTGTCGAACTTTCTGGAGCTTTAGTGTGGAGGTGATTCCTGCCATCGATATTCGCGGCGGCCGCGTCGTGCGTCTTGCGCAAGGCGACTACGCGCGTGAAACCGGCTATGCGTGCGATCCGCTTGCGTTGGCCCATGCCTATGCCGACGCCGGTGCACGCTGGCTGCATCTGGTCGACCTGGATGGCGCGCGCGCCGGTGCGAACTCTTGCGACGGACTGATCGATGCGATCGCGCAAACCGGGCTGCGCGTGCAAGCCGGCGGCGGCGTGCGCGAGCAGGACGATGTGAGCCGGCTACTGGACGCGGGCGCTGCGCGCGTGGTGGTGGGCAGCATCGCGGTGGAAGCGCCGGAACAAGTGGAAAAGTGGATTTGGCGCTTCGGCCGTGAGCGTCTGTGCATAGCGTTGGACACGCGCCGCGATGCGGACGGTCGCTGGTGCTTGCCGGTGCGTGGCTGGACGAAAGGTTCGGAGCGTAGGCTGGAATCGCTTGCGCCACGTTATGCAGATGCCGGAGCACGGCATCTGTTGTGCACCGACATCGGCTGCGACGGCATGCTGTCGGGCCCAAACCTCGACCTGTACGCGTGGCTCCTTACCATTGTGCCTGCGCTCGATGTGATCGCCTCGGGGGGGGTGCGCGATGACGCCGACCTGCGCGAATTGCAGCGCAGCGGTGTAGCAGCGGTGGTAGTGGGACGCAGTCTCCTCGAAGGGCGTCTGACGCTGGCGCAGGCACTCGCATGCTGACCCGTCGCATCATTCCGTGTCTGGACGTGCGCGACGGCAAAGTCGTCAAGGGCGTGCGTTTCGCCAATCACGCCATCGCCGGCGATATCGTAGAACTCGCGCAACGCTACCGCGACGAAGGCGCAGACGAACTGGTGTTCTACGACATCGCCGCGAGTCCCGAGGGTCGCGTCGTCGAGCGGGCCTGGATCGATCGTGTCGCACAGGTTCTGGATATTCCATTCTCCGTTGCTGGCGGCATTCGCAGCGTGGACGATGCGCGCGCGGTGCTGCATGCCGGCGCCGACAAGATTTCGGTGAACTCGCCCGCCTTGGAGCGACCGCAACTGGTCGCGGAACTGGCCGATGCCTTCGGGGTGCAGTGTGTCGTGGTGGGTATCGATTCGCTGCGTGATGACGACGGCCAATGGCGCGTGCGCCGGTATAGCGGCGATCCGGCGCGTACTCAGGCCTTGGCCATGCGTACGCTGGATTGGGTGGTTGAGGCGCAACGGTTGGGCGCCGGCGAGATCGTGCTCAATTGCATGGGTTCGGATGGCGTGCATGATGGCTACGACATCGAACAACTGCGTGCCGTGCGCGACGTGTGCAAGGTGCCCTTGATCGCGTCCGGCGGCGCCGGTGTGACGCAGCATTTTTGCGAGGTGTTCGAGCGTTGCGATGTCGATGGCGCGCTGGCCGCCAGCGTGTTTCATTCCGCTGCGATCACGATACCCGCGGTCAAGCAATCCCTGCGCGAAGCCGGTGTCGCGATACGGCCATGATTGATTTCGACGCAAGTTCGCTCGACTGGGGCAAGTGCAGCGGCCTGGTGCCAGCCATCGTGCAGGATGCGCGCAGTGGCGCCGTGCTCATGCTGGGTTACATGAATCGCGACGCCTTGGCAGCGACGTTGCAAAGCTGCAAGGTGACATTTTTCAGCCGTAGCAAGAATCGTTTGTGGACCAAGGGCGAAAGCTCCGGGCATTGGTTGCGACTGATGGCGATCCATGCCGATTGTGATTGCGACAGCTTGCTCGTGAGCGCGGTGCCCGTCGGCCCGACCTGTCACCGTGGCACACAAAGCTGTTTCGGGGATGCGTCCGCGCCGCCGCTCGGCTTTCTCGGCAAGCTCGATGGCTTGATCGATGCGCGTGAACGCGAGCGTCCGGCGGGCAGCTACACCACCGAATTGTTCGACGCCGGTATCCGTCGCATCGCCCAGAAAGTAGGCGAGGAGGGGGTCGAGGTCGCGCTGGCCGCGGCGGCGGGTGACGAGGCGGAACTGCTCGGCGAGTCCGCCGACCTGTTGTTTCACTTGTCCGTGTTGCTGCGCACCCGCGGCAGGTCGCTCGCCGATGTTGCCGCGGTGCTCGCTGCGCGGCACACTGCGAGCGCATGACGGATCAAGTTTGCAAGACTTTGAACGCAAGCGCGCCACGCATCATCGCGCATCGCGGAGCGAGCGGATATCGCCCGGAACATTCGCCGGATGCCCTCGCACTGGCTTTCGCCCAGGGCGCCGATGCGGTGGAGCCGGATGTATTACCCAGCCGCGATGGCGTGTTGATCGTGCGCCACGATATCGATCTGGCACCGACCACGGACGTCGCCACGCGCCAGGAATTCGCGGTGCGCGCGCGCAGCATCGATGGCAAGCCGCAGTGGTGGATCGGCGATTTCGACGCGGCTGAATTGGATACCTTGCGCTGCGTGCAGCACAATCCGTTGCGCAGCCGCGAACACGACGGACAGTCCGCAATCCTGCGTTTGTCGAATCTGCTGGAGATGGCACGCGCTGCCAGGTGCGTCGTCGACGTCGAACTCAAGGACCCGGATTATTTTCGTACGCTTGGATTCGATCCGGTCGCGTTGCTCGAAACAGAATTGCGTGAGGCGGGCGCACTCGGTGCGGATTCACAGGTGTGGCTGGAATGTTTCGACCACGCGCTGTTGCGCGAATTGCACGCGCGTTGCGGCAACTATTGTTTCGCCCTGATCGAGTCCATGCCTGATGCGAGGCAACTGAACGAATTGCCGCATTGGGCGCAAGGGATCGCGCCACCGAAGCATCTGTTGTGGGACGCCAGGGGAAATCCGACGCACTTGGTCGGGGATGCGCATGGCGCCGGTTTGGAGGTGCATGCCTGGACGTTCCGCGATGATGGCGACTGCGCGCCATTCCTCACGCCGCACGCGGAATTGGACGCCGCCTTCGCGTTGGGCGTGGATGCGCTGTTCTGCGATTTTCCGGACACGGCATTGGCCGCTCGCGCGGCGTGGTTCAACGCGAAACGGTAAGCGCGTCGCTGGTTGGCTTGATCGCGATGAACGGCACGGGTGGCCCCAACGTAATGCCTGCGCGCCAAAGCTTGAGCTGCGCATCGATGCGTGGTGTGGTGACGAATTGCGGTTGCGAATGTTCTTCGTGGTCGCGCGATTCCCAGTCGTCCACGAGTTTGTTTGCTTCGGCGAAGGCGCCGGTAAACGTGTCGTTGTGGTTGAGTCCGTCGACGAAGAACGCGCGGCCGAAATCGGTGATGTCCGAATCGCTGCCGCAGCCGAACGAGGCGCGATCGGCGCGCGCAGCGGCAACGATCATCGTGGTGTCGTCCTTCAACGCGTCGATGAAGCCGCCGGAATAGCACGCTGAAATCACGAGCACCTTGTAGCGGATCTTCGCCTTGGCGAAGATGTCGGCGAGATCGCCCGGTGCGATCTGGTCCAGCGGCAGCGGATCCATGTTGACGTACAGCAGGTGATCTTCGGTACCGTGGCTGGTGAGCAGCAGGAACAGGATGTCGTTGTCGCGATCCATCTTCCCGGCAATGTCATCAACGGCAGTTTCCAGGTTCGTCAACGACGCCAGCGGATAGCGTGACAGGGTGCTCGGGTTGTTGACCAGCAGCAATTCATGGCCGGCTGCGGCGAAGCGCTTGGCGAACAGGGTGCGCGCGTATTCGGCTTCGTTGAGGAACACGTCTTCCTCGGCGTCGCCGGCGAAACCGATGAAATACAGGTTCGGCTTGCCGGCAACGCGCGGCGCGAGCCGCGCGACTGCGTCGCGCAGCATTTGCGGCTGTGCATAGACGACCTGTTCCGGCGTGTCCGCATCGTCGGGCCAGTTGTCGCCGGTGTCGTCGCTGTCATCATTGGCGGAGTCGGGCGCAAGCGCAATTGGCGCCGGCGTTGCGACGACCGCGTGCGCTCGAGTGCGGGGTTCGGAATGCTGCATCAAGAGCGCCGCAGTCATGGATCCGGCCGCGAAAGTCAGGATGAAAACGGCGGCGAGAACGCGACGCATGCTTCAGGCCAATGCAACTGCGTTGAAATCGTGAACACAAGGATGCGCGCCCGACACCGGGCAGGTCGCGGGCGGGCGCGCCAGTTGCGTGGTGCGCATGCCGGTCGCGCGCGCGGCGTCGAGCTCCTCGGCAATGTCGGACAGGAACAGGATTTCACTCGCCGGCCAGTTGATCGCTGAGGCAATGCGACGATAGGATTCCGCTTCGCGCTTGGGGCCGGTTTCAGTGTCGAAATAGCCGGAGAACAATGGCGTCAGATCGCCTGCCTCGCTGAAGCCGAAAAACAGTTTCTGTGCAGCGACGGAACCTGACGAATAAACGTACAGATCGATTCCTTGCGTCTTCCACTCGCGCAACTTTGCCGCGACCTCCGGATATACGTGCGCCTTGAAACTGCCGTCGCGATAACCTTCGTCCCAGATCATGCCCTGCAACGCCTTGAGCGGCGTGGCCTTGCGATCCTCGTCGATCCAGCGTTGCAGCAGTTCGATGATTTCCTCGCGCTCGGCGTAGATGATGCCGGCTTCTTTCGCCGCCTCGTGCAGCCAGTGCTGCACTTCTGGTTTGTCGGCGTGGGTTTCGATGAACGCAGGCAGGCGTTCGCGCGCGAACGGGAACAACACGTCCTTGACGAAGGAAATCGAGCTCGTGGTGCCTTCGATGTCGGTGAGGATGGCGCGGATCACGGCATGGTCACGATACGAACTCAGTGCTGTTCGATGCGGCCTCGAGGCGCGGGAAGCGTTGCGCGATGTCGTCGCCGGTGAATTGCGCAACCCAGCCGGCGGGGTTGTTGAACAGGCGGATCGCGACGAAGTAAGGCTCTTCGCTCATGTCGAACCAGTGGCGGGTGCCGTCCGGCACGCCGATCAGGTCGCCGCGTTCGCACAGCACCTCGAAAACGCGCTCGCCGATGTGCAATGTGAACAGGCCGCGGCCGGCGACGAAGAAACGCACCTCGTCCTCGGCATGGGTGTGCTCGTTGAGGAATTTGACGCGGAACGCGGCGCGATCCGGGTTGTCCGGATTCAGGCTGACCACGTCGACGGTCTTGTAGCCTTCCTCGCGCATCAGCCGGTCGATATCGCTGCGATAGGCCGCGATGACTTCGTCCTGGGACGCGCCGGGCGTGACCGGCTTGGACGCTTCCCACTGTTCGAAGCGCACGCCGGCGGCGCCGAGTTCGCGGGCGATTTCCGCATGCTGCGACGTCACTCGCACCGGTTCGCTGCCGTCGGTATCGCGAAAGACCCGCAGTCGACTCATTGTAGTCTCCTCAAATCCAGTTCGCAGGCGAGCAGAAATTCGAACGCCTCGACATGGCGCTCGGCTTCGGGCATGTCGTGGCCCCAGGTGTACAGGCCGTGGCCCTCGATCAGATAACCGTAAAGCGGCTTGCCCGATTTTATCCAGGCATCGACCTTGTCGACCAAGTACGGCATGTGCTGCGTGTTCGGGAAAACCGGCAGGTCGATCGCCTGCTCGTGCGAAGTGTGGCCGGCGATGGCCTTTTGCAACTCGTAACCGTCGAAACGCACCACGCCGGCTTGCGCGTACAGGCGCGAGGCCACGGTCTGCGTGCGCGAATGCGTGTGCAGCACGGCGTTCGCGTCTGCGAAACGCGCGTAAATCTGGGTGTGCAGCGCGGTTTCCGCGGATGGTCGCGCCGATGTGCCGGCTGGATTGCCGTGCATATCGACGATCATCACGTCGTCCGCCGTGAGCGCACCCTTGTCGCGGCCTGATACGGTGACGGCGATGTGTGACGTGTCCAATCGCATCGAAAAATTGCTGCTGGTCGCCGGCGTCAATCCTTGCGCGCCAAGCTTGCGTCCCGCGGCGACGATGGCATTCGCGCAGACGGCGAGGCGGGCGGGATCCGGTCGGATCATTGCGGTTGCTGTCATGCCGCCATCTTACCGGATGCGGCGCGCGCGCGGCATGCATCGTCTCGCCATTTGAGACGCAAGCCTGTCACAATGACGTGGAATGGAAGTTGCGGGGTAGACATGCCGATCCAGACCAATGATTTGCTGCTGTGGTGCCTCATCGCATTGGCCGGGATACTGCTCGGAATCCTTGCGATGTGGCTGCCGCTGCGTCGCGCCAAACGCGACAACGATGCGATGAAACAGGAACTGGATGCGCAGCGCGAAAGCGTGTTGGCGCTTTCGCGCGACAAGGCCGGTCAGGCCGGTCGCTTGGAGCGTGTGCCGTTGCTCGAACGCGAACTCGATCAGGCGCGCAACGAGACGCAGCGCCTGACCGAGGCGCGCCAGCGTGCGGAGCAGCAAAGCACCGCGCTGGCCACGCGCCTGCAGGAGCAAGCCCAGGCGGCCGCCGAGCGTGAGCACGCGCTCACCGAAAAATTCGATCTGCTGTCGCGCCAGTTACTCGATCAACAGAGCCAGAAGCTGGCCGAACAGAACCAGGCCAATCTCGGTGTCTTGCTCAATCCGCTGCGTGAGCAAATCGGCGAATTCCGCAAGCGCGTGGATGAGGTTTACGACAAGGAAAACAAGGACCGCAGTGCGCTGCAATCCGAAATCGCCACCTTGAAGAACCTGAACCAGCGCATCAGCGAGGACGCGGTCAACCTTACGCGCGCGCTCAAGGGCGACGCGCAAGCGCAGGGTGCGTGGGGCGAAATGATCCTGGAACGCGTGCTCGAAGCCTCCGGTCTGCAAAAGGGGCGTGGCTACGAGACACAGGTGACGCTGGCCGACGAGGCCGGCGGACGCCCGCGTCCGGACGTGATCGTGCACCTGCCCGAAGGCCGAAACATCATCGTCGATGCCAAGGTATCGCTCACCGCCTACGAACGCTACTGCCGTGCGGCGGATGGGGCAGAGCGCAACCTGCAGCTGTCCGCGCACCTGACCTCGCTGCGCAAGCATGTGCGCGAACTGGCCGACAAGCGTTACGCCGATCTGCCCGGTGTGAATTCGCTGGAATTCGTGCTGATGTTCGTGCCGGTCGAGGCGGCCTACATCGAGGCCGTGCACAATGACGACGCGTTGCATGCGTTCGCGCTGGAACGGCAAGTCGTGATCGTGACCACGTCGACCCTGCTCGCCACCCTGCGCACGGTCGAGAGCTTGTGGCGCAACGCCGATCGCAACCGGAACGCGCAGGAAATTGCCGATCGCGCTGGCAAGCTCTACGACAAGTTCGCTGGGTTCGTCGATGATCTGGATGAGGTGCGCGCCAAGATCGCCGCGGCCGGCAAGGCGCTGGATGCTGCCGGCGGCAAGCTCAACGCCGGACCGGGAAACCTGTTGCGCCAGGTCGAAATGTTGCGCGAACTCGGCGCCAAGGCGAGCAAGGCGCTACCCGCCGAAGCACGCGAACGGGCGGCCGATCCGTTGCCGCGCGTTGGCGACGGCTAAAGTCGACCACACGCTACTTGCGCATCAGCGAACCGAGCACGCCGCGCATCAGCACGGTGCCGATGCGGCTGCCGCCGCTGCGCACGGCCGATTTCGCCATGGTTTCGATCATGCCCTGGCGGCGGCTGGTGCCGAACACGGCGTCGCGGATTGCCTGTCCCCAGCCGGATCCGGCCGGCGCCTGCGCTGTTGTCGCGGGAGCGTCTGCGGGCGCGCTTGCCGTGTCGGCCGTGCGCTGGGTCAGGAGTTCATAGGCCGATTCGCGGTCGACTGCGTTGTCGTATTTGGCGCCGACCGGCGAGCGCGAACGGATCACGTTGCGTTCGTCGTCGCTGATCGTGCCGATGCGGCAGGTCGGCGGCACGATCATGGCGCGCTCGACCGGCAGCGGCACGCCGCGATCCTGCAAGGTCGACACCAGCGCCTCGCCGACGCCGAGCTGGGTGATGACCGTGGTGATGTCGCCGAGCGCCGGATTCGGCGCGAGCGTCTGCGCGGCGGCATTGACGGCTTTCTGGTCGCGCGGCGTGAACGCGCGCAGCGCATGCTGCACGCGATTGCCCATCTGGCCGAGGATGACATCGGGCACGTCGTCCGGATTTTGCGAACAGAAATAGACGCCGACGCCCTTGGAGCGGATCAGGCGCACGACCTGCTCGACGCGTTTTTGCAGCGCAGGCGGGCAGTCGTCGAACAGCAGGTGCGCCTCATCGAAGAAGAACACCAGCTTGGGCACATCGAGGTCGCCGACCTCGGGAAGCCGCTCGAACAATTCCGACAACAGCCAGAGCAGGAATGTCGAATACAGCAGCGGCTTGAGGATAAGCTGGTCGGCGGCAAGGATGTTGACGATGCCGCGGCCGGACATGTCCTGTCGCATGAAATCGGCAAGGTCCAATGCCGGTTCGCCGAAGAACTGGTCGCCACCTGCGTTTTCCAGTTGCAACAGGCCACGCTGGATTGCCGCGATCGAGGTCGGGCTGATCAATCCATATTTCGCGGACAAGTCTTTCGCGTTCGCCTTCTCGGCCGCAAACGCGAGCAGGGCGCGCAGATCCTTCAGATCCAGCAGCAGCCAGCCGTGGTCGTCGGCGGCCTTGAACACGACTTCGAGCACGCCGGATTGCACGTCGTTGAGTTCGAGCAGGCGCGCGAACAGGTTCGGCCCCATCTCGGAAACGGTCGCGCGCACGGGGTGGCCGAGCTTGCCGTAAATGTCCCAGAACACGACCGGATTCGCGGCCGGTGTGAAATTGGTGATGCCGAGTTTTTCCAGACGAGGTTTCAGCTTGTCGGTCACGACTGCCGCTTGCGACAGTCCAGCCAGATCGCCCTTCACGTCGGCGAGGAACACCGGCACGCCCAGGCGCGAGAAGCCTTCCGCCATCACCATCAGCGACACGGATTTTCCGGTGCCGGTGGCGCCGGCAATCATGCCGTGGCGATTGCCGTATTTGGCCTGCAGGTAGATCTCAGGGGTGGCGCTGTCGGGCAATTGGCTCTTGCCCAGCAAAATGGCATTGGTCATGGCGTTCGCATTGGCTGGAGAAAAACCGATGCGGCGCCAACGCGCCGCATCGCGCGGATGTCAGGCTTGCGCGCGCAGCTTGCTGTGGCGATAGCCGTAACCGAAATAGATCACGAGGCCGAGCAGTGTCCACAGCCCCATCAGCGACCAGTTGTACCAGTTTTCCCAATACAGCAGCACAAGGCAGCTGAGCACGCCCAGCGTGCAGGTCAGCGTGGCTGCAGGCACACGGAACGTGCGCGGCAGTTCCGGACGCGTGCGACGCAGGATCAGCACGCCCAGGCACACCGCGACGAACGCGATCAGCGTGCCCATCGACACCAGGTCGCCGAGGATATCGAGCGGAAAAATCGCGGCAAGCAGGGCGATGCCTGCGCCCGTGATCAGGGTGTTGATGTGTGGCGTGCGGTAGCGCGGATGGATCTTCGCGAACACCGGCGGGAGCATGCCGTCACGGCCCATGATCATGAAAATGCGCGGCTGCGCGATGATCATCACCAGCACGACGGACGCGAGTCCGATCATGGCGCCGATTTCGACCAGCCAGCGCAGCCAGTCCAGTTGCGGGTGCGCCTTGACCGCGGTGACCACCGGTTCGCTGGTGCCGAGTTCCGTGTAGGGGATCAACCCGGTCAACACCGCAGCCATGCCGATGTAGAGGATGGTGCAGATCGCAAGCGAAGCGAGGGTGCCGATGGGCAGGTCACGCTGCGGGTTCTTCGCTTCCTGCGCCGCGGTCGAGGTCGCCTCGAAGCCGATGTAGGCGAAGAACACCAGCGTGGCCGCGCGCATGATGCCGCCCCAGCCGTATTTTTCCGGTCCCTGGGCTTCGGGAATGAACGGGTGCCAGTTCGCGGTATCCACGTAGCGGGAACCGGCGATGATGACGATCACGATCAGCGCGACTTTCAGCGCGACCATCGCCGTGTTCGCGCCGCTGGATTCGCGGATGCCAACGTAGCACAGCCAGGTCAGCAACAGAATCATGACCACCGCGGGCAGGTTGATGAATGCGCCGGTCGCGACCAGGTGGTTGTCCTGGAAGGCCAGTGGCGCGTTGGTCAATTGCGCGGGCAGGTGTACGCCGAAGTGGTCGAGGAAACTGGTGAAGTACCCGGTCCAGCTCACCGCCACGGCCGACGCCGATACGCCGTATTCGAGCACCATGTTCCAGCCGATGAACCATGCCGCGAATTCGCCAAGCGTCGCGTAGGCATACGAATACGAACTGCCCGACATCGGGATCAGCGTGGCGAATTCCGCGTAACACAGCGCGGTGAAGCTGCAACACACCGCGGCGATGATGAACGACAGCAGCACCGCCGGCCCGGCGTGCTCGGCGGCTGCCTGTCCGGTGATCACGAAGATTCCGCCACCGATCACCGCGCCGATGCCGAGCGCGGTCAGGCCCCACGGACCGAGCGTGCGCCGCAGGCTCGGCTCATTGCCTGCATCGACCGGAGCAAAGTCGGTTTTCTTCGCAAGCAGTTGCCCGAGCATGTCAGCTTGCGTTCCCGTTTGCCAGCTGGCTGCGGCGATAGCCGTACAGGCGATAGATCACCAGTCCGATCAGTGCCCACACGACGAACACGCTCTTGGCGACGATGGACAGGTTGACGAACAACACGGCGCATCCGATGACGGCCAGCGGACATACAATCCACGCCAGCGGCGTGCGGAACGGACGCGGCCGGTCGGGTTGGCGGCGGCGCAGGATCAGTACGCCGATCGCGACCATGGCGAACGCCAGCAAGGTACCGGCGTTGGATGTGTCGGCGAGTTTGCCGACCGGGAACAACGCGCCGCAGAACGACACGACGATGCCGGTTACATAGGTGATGACATGCGGTGTGAAAAACCGCGGGTGTACGGCAGAGAATGCGTCCGGCAGCAGGCCGTCGCGCGACATGGTGAAGAAGATGCGAGTCTGGCCGAACATCATCATCAGGATAACGGACGGCAGCGCAATGACCGCGGCCAGGCCAATCAGGTTGCCAATCACCGGGTGCCCGAGCACGCGCATCACATGGGCCAGCGGTTCGCCGCTGCATACCAACGCCTGCGAATTCTGGCAGGCGGCCGTCATTGCGGGCGTGCCCGGATCCAGCGGCATGCCATTGGCGCCCAGCATCGGCTGCGCGCCGATGGAACCGGCAGCGCCGTAGCCGACCAGCAGGTAGAACACCGTGCAGATAAGCAGCGCTCCGATCAGGCCGATCGGGATGTTGCGATTCGGATTCTTGGTTTCCTCCGCCGCGGTGGATACCGCATCGAAACCGACGTAGGCGAAGAAGATCGATGCGGCCGCGCCGAGGACGCCGATGCCATTGCTGCCGACCGGGTTGCCCCAACCGCCGGGCAGGAATGGATGCAGGTTGGCGTTCTTGACGGCGGGTATCGCAATCAGGATGAACACGGCCAGTGCGACGATCTTGATTGCCACCAGCACCGCGTTGACGCGCGCACTCTTGGAGGTGCCGATCACCAGCAGCCAGGTGACGGCCAATCCGATCAGGAAGGCGAGCAGGTTGAATCCGCCGCCCGAGAAATAACCGGTCTGCAACCAGGTCGGCAGGGACAACGAGCCCTTGGCGACCAGACCGAACAGATCGTTGTTGAGCAATCCATTCATGTATTTGGACCAACCGACGGTCACTGCCGTCGCGCCGATCGCGTATTCGAGCACCAGCGCCCAGCCGACAATCCAGGCAATGAATTCTCCGAATACGCCGTAGCTGTAGGTGTAGGCCGAGCCGGACACCGGAATCATCGCGGCGAGCTCGGCGTAAGCCAGCGCGGCCAGACCGCAGACGATAGCGGCAATGACAAAGGCTAGGATCATGCCCGGGCCGGCTTTCTGTGCGGCTTCCGCGGTGAGCACGAAAATACCGGTGCCGATCACGGCGCCGATGCCGAGCAAGGTCAACTGGATCGGACCGAGCTGGCGCTTGAGCGATTTCTTTTCGGCGGTTTCGAGAATCTTGTCGAGCGGCTTGATGCGCCAGAAGATCATGGATGTCCTCCCCGGACTATCGATGGCAACGATTTGCCGGTGATCCGGCACAAAACGTCGCTACATTACGCGAGGGGAGTGGATCGGGCAACTGGCGGAAGTCGAGTGTCACGCTCGACCCGAAAACTCACCCGTCAGCGTGCTGACCAGAATCTTCTCGCCGGTGGTGATGTACTCGGGCACCTGGATCTCGATGCCGGTGTTGAGTTTTGCCGGCTTCGGACGTTTGGTTGCGCTTGCCCCCTTCAATTCCGGCGCGGTATCGATCACTTCCAATGTCACCGATGGCGGCAATTGCAGCGCAACCGGTGTGCCCTCAATCAGTTGCACATAGCAGCCTTCGAGGCCGTCCGCTATGAATCCGGCGATATCGCTGACAGCGTCGGCGCCGAGCGTGTACTGGGTGTAATTTTCGGCGTCCATGAAAATGAATGCGTCGCCGTCCTTGTACGAAAAGTTGGCCTCGCGCCGCTCCAGTTCGGTTTCGCGCAGCTCGTCTTCGGAGCGCAACGACAGGTCGAGCTTCTGCGCCCCGGGGACGCTGTACATGATGAAGCGGAACGTGACATTGCCGCCGCGGCCCTGCGGCGCACTGCGCTCGATGTCGCGCACCTGCCAGACCCGGCCGTTGTGTTCGACGACGTTGCCTTTCTTGATTTCGGAGGCTTTCATTTCGGCGCCAACCGGATCGCGCCATCGACGCGGATGACGCTGCCGTTCATGTAGCGGTTTTGCAGGATGAACGCGACGGTATCTGCGAATTCCTCCGATGTGCCCAGGCGCGACGGATACGGAACTTGCGCACAAAGGGAATCGTATACATTTTGCGGCATGCCATCGACCATTGGCGTGTGGAATACGCCCGGTGCCACCGTCATCACGCGTACGCCAATGCGCGCGAACTCGCGCGCCATCGGCAGGGTCATGCCGATCACGCCACCCTTGGATGCAGAATACGCAGCCTGGCCGATCTGGCCTTCATAAGCGGCGATCGATGCCGTGTTGACGATCACGCCGCGCTCGCCGTCCTCGCCCGGCGCATTGTGCTGCATGATGTCGGCGGCAGACTTGGCGACATTGAAGCTGCCGACGAGGTTCACCATCACCGTGGTCTGGAAAGTTTTCAGCGGCATCGGGCCTTCCTTGCCAAGTACGCGCCCGGCGCCGAGGATGCCGGCGCAATTCATCGCCACGTTCAATCCGCCCATGCGCTCGCTGGCCTGCTTGACCGCTGCGGCGACACCGTCTTCGCTGGTGACGTCCACGCGCTGGTAGCTCGACTTCGTGCCGAGTTCCGCGACGGCCGCCGCGCCTTTTTCGTCATTGATGTCGAACAGCGCGACGCTGGCGCCATGCGCGATCAGGTGCCTGGCTACGGCCAAGCCGAGTCCGGAAACGCCGCCGGTTACGACGGCCTTGATTTGATCCAGTTGCATGGGCACACCAAAATTCGGGGTGCGCATTGTAGATTCCCGGCGGCTACAGGTCGAGCAAATAAAATCGGTTGCAGCTGAAATGTCCGGTATTGCCGAGCGCTGCCGGAATGCGCGCGAATCCGTGGCGCTCATACAGCCGCTGCGCGGCATCCATGCCGGTGAGGGTTTCCAGATAGCAGCGCCGGTAGCCGAGCTTGCGCGCCGCATCGAGGCAATGGCGCATCACGGCGCCGCCTGCGCCGCGTCCGCGCAGATCGGGCAGAAAATACATCTTGCGCAGTTCGCACACGCCCGTCTCGCCGTCGAGTGGGGCGACTCCGCCACCGCCGCGGACCATTCCATCCGATTCCACGATGAAATACGCGCAACCGGGCCTTGCGTAAGCCGCATGCATGCCATCGACTTCCGCATCATGGATCGCAAAGCCAGGCCCATCTGCACCGAATTCCGGCATCACGGCGCGGATGATTGCGGCGATGGCGGCATCGTCGCGCGGCTCGATGGGACGGATCGCGAAACTCACAATGGCCGGCGGAAGTCGAGGTCGTAACGCGAGCCGTGCACGAGCACGTGCACGCGCAAGTTGGTGATGCTGATCGGATCGCTCGGGCCGGCATCAGCGGCGTTGGAATGGCCGACATCGGTGGGATCGACGATGGTGACGCTGCCCACGCCGGCAACTTCGAGCACATTGTCGGGACCGATGAACGCGGCGGTATCCGCGTCGATGCCGATGCCGAGCACGAACGGATTGAGTGCGAGTGCGCCAAGCAATCGTCCGAGGCGGTCCGCGCCGGCGCCGCCCTGATCGATCAGCAGGCGATTCGACAAGCCGAGTCCCGGTGCCAGCGTGACGTTGCCCATGCGTGGAGACGATCCCTGGGCGCTGCCACCGAGCATGTGCTCCGGCAAAACCGATGCGCCGCCGCCGATGCCGCCGACGGCCATGCCGTCGGCATTGCGCCGGCGCAACAGGCGCGCCAGCGCGGTGCCGCCGAGCA
>JAFEFD010000528.1 GCA_018240765.1 Pseudomonadota bacterium
CTCCCCCGGTGGCTGTATGGTGCTGGCGAGCGTACGTCAATCGGCGCCATCCTGCTAGACTTCCGCAGTCTCGGGGGAGGCAGTAATGGCGTTGGGCATCAGGCACCGCTTGCTGATCAGTCACCTGTTCGCGGTGATCGTCGTCGCCGGCACGTTCGGTACGGTCGTGTATTGGGTGGCGGCCGAACAGGTCGCGCGGGTTGGCGAACTGAACACCTTGCGACTGTACGCCGCACTTGCGTTTTGCGTGTGCGTGCTGGCGGCGCTGATGCTCGCCCGTCATCTCGCCGGCCGCTTCCTCGCGCGCATCACCGACCTGACCGCACGCTGTCGCGCGCTGGCCAGCGGTGAATCGCTGCCGCCGCGCAAGCCCGGTCCGCGCGACGAGTTCGACAACCTCGGCCGCGAATTCGACGCCATGGCCGGACGCCTGCGCCATAGCGCGCAGGATCGCGAGCGCGCGCATGCCGCGGTGCGCGAGGCGAATGCGAAACTCGAGTCGCGCGTGCGCGAACGCACCGCCGAACTCGAAGCCGCGACCGCGCAATTGAGAAAGGAAATCGAAAACCGCGTGCATGTGGAAACGTTGCTCGCCGAAGCGGCCATGACCGACGGCTTGACCGGACTGCTCAATCGCCGCGCCATGCTCGAGATGCTCGAGCAGGCCAGCGCGCAACTGCGGCCCGGGCAGGCCGGGTTGTGCGTGATCATCGCCGACGTCGATCACTTCAAGCGCATCAACGATGCCCATGGCCACGACGTCGGCGATCGCGTGCTGGTCGCAGTCGCGACGCGCCTGCGCGAACTGGCGGGCGAGCAGCAACACGTCTCGCGCTGGGGTGGCGAGGAATTCCTGGTCCTGCTGCCGGACTTGCGCATGGCCGCGGCCTGCCAGCGCGCCGAAGCGATCCGCCGCGACGTCGAGCGCACGCACGTCGGCGGCGGCGACCTGGGCGTGACGATCAGCCTCGGCGTGGCCGAACTCAATGCCGGCGAGAAACTCGATGACTGCCTGCGTCGCTGCGACCAGGCGCTGTATCGCGCGAAGGAAAGCGGCCGCAATGCCGTCGTCGTCGCGCAGGGTGCGAAGTTCGCGACGATTTCCTGACACGGACCGCGTGTGTTGAGCGCACCGCTGCGCGCATCCTTGCGCGCAAATTTTGGATTACACGGCTTCGTCGCCATCCGGCGGCGGCGCAGGTGGCGCCGGTGGCACGGGCGGGACGGGTGCGATGCCGGGCGCGGGCGGTGCCGGCGGTACCGGCCTTGCCGGTGGCGGGGGTGGCGCGGGCGGCGGCGGTGGCACGAAGATGTCCTTGAACTCCGGCGCCTTGATGCTCAGCGTCACCGGCTTGCGCTGGCGCAGCACCTGCACCTTCACTTCGCTGCCGGCGGGCGCATCGCGCAACAGGCGCAGCGCATCCTCGGGCCGGGTCACGGCGTGGCCACCGACATCCTGCACGACGTCGCCGGATTTGAGTCCCTTGAACGAATTCGCGTCGGCGGAGAGCACCAGTACGCCCTTGTCGGTGCCGAAGTAGCCGCCCAGGTCGGGATTGAGCGTGGCCAGGTTCAGGCCCCACCACGGCGTCATCAGGTGCAACTCACGCATGCCCTGGTTCGCGTGGCGCATTGCGTCGTGAACCCTTGCTTCAACCTGGTGCTCGAAATCCGGCGCCAGCGCGCCGTCCTTGCCGAATGCGTCGGAGAATACGAACGGCTCGCGGCGCTCGGCCTTTAGCGCGACCTCGCGTGATTTGCCGTCGTGCCGGATTGCGAGCTTCACGCTTTGGCCGATCTTGAGATCGTGCAGCGCATCTGGCGCGTCGTCGTCGCCGGACAGTGTCTTGCCGTCGATCGCAGTAAGCACGTCTCCATCGCGCACACCGGCCTTGTCGGCGGGGCCGCCGGGCGTGACCGCGGTCACGCGCAAGCCGTCCTTGTCCGGCGCCAGCACCACCCCGATCATGCCGCGGTCGGGATCGCCGATGTAACGGAACGCGTAGGCGCGCGGCCCGACATCGCCGAGCTTCACCGACAGATCCGCCATCTTGCGCGACATCTCGCGCATCTGCCCGCGCAATTGCTCGAGCTGGCGCTGCGCATCGGCACGCGCGGCTTCGGCCTGCGTGCGTGCGGCTTGTGCATCGGTTTGCGCCGCCTGTGCGGCCGCGCGTTCGGTTTCGGCGGCGGTGCGAGCGGTTTCGGCGGCGGTGCGAGCGGTTTCGGCGGCGGTGCGCGCTTGCACTTCCGCATCGGTCGGCGTGCTGGCGGCGAACGCGGGCAAGGCCAGCGCGCAGGCCAGGAGTGGAAATTTATACAACTTGCGATACATGCGATTCTCCGTCAGTCGATCCGGGTTGATGCGGTCAGTTGGCTGCCTGCCGCGAGGCGGTAGCTGGAATAGCGCAGCGCAGCCAGGTCCTCGAGCAGGCCGACACGGCGTTGCCACAGCGCTGGTGCCCGCGTCTGCCGCGGCGCGGCCAGTTCGACGTCGACGAGGCCGATGAGATTCTCGATCTCGGCCGCGGCGGCCAGGTCCTGGCCTTGCAGCGGTGAAGCGTCGCGTCCGGTTTCGCGCAGCCAGCGTTCCAGCGCCTGTGAGTGCTGCTGCAGTTGCGCGAGCCGCTCGTCGTGATTTGCCGCATTTTGCGCATTGTGGATTTGTGCTGTTGCCGTGCCATTCGTGGATGAAGATGCCTCGACGTGGGCAACGGTCGCAGGCGCAGGTGCGGGCGCAGGACGCAGGATGACGAAGGCGCCGGCCAGCGCGGCGGCCAGCGCGGCGGGCAGGGCATAGCGACGCAAAGCGGAAGGCCGTGCAGATGCCGGGCGCAAACGCTCGCGCAGCAGCGTCCATTCGTCGCCCGGCGGCGCGGCCTGCGGCAATCGCCGCAATGCCTCGCCCAGGGTCAGGTTGTCGGCAGCGGACATGATTCCACCTCGGCTTCCGGCTCAGGAGTTTCCGGATCAAGAATTGCGCGCAATCGCGCGATGCCGCGCGCGAGTTGCGATTTGGAAAAACTCGTGGTCTTGCGCATCGCGGCGGCTATTTCCGGATGCGTGTAGCCTTCGACGTGATACAGCCACAGCACGCTGCGCGTGATCGCCGGCAATTGCGCCAGCGCGTGTTCGAGCGCGGCCGAGTCGGCATGCGCCCACGGCGCCGGCGCGTCGTCGGCGAACGCATCGGCATCCAGGCCGGCCGATTCCATGCTCACCATGAAGCGCTCGCCGACGCGCAGGCGCATCAGCGCTTCGTTCAGAGCAATCTGGCGCAACCAGGCCCAGAACGGCGCATCGCCGCGAAACTGATTTGCGCGCTGGTATGCCTTGAGCATTGCGTCGTGCAGCGTGTCGCGCGCGGCTTCCGCATCACCGAGCATGCGCAGGGCGAGCGTGTATAGCGGCCGCTCAAAGCAGCGATAGACCTGCTCGAACGCGATCGCGTCGCCGCGCCTGACGCGTTCGATCAAGGCTTGCGGCAAATCGATCTGGAATGCGGACGTGCTCACCATCCGTAGTTTGATGCACGAACGCGATGAATGGTCGCGGCGGCATTTCGAGCGCTGTTCGCGCCACTGTCCGTCCCCTGTCCGCGGACACATCTGCGAAGTGGACGGTCTTCACAATGCGTTGATCCAACTGGATTTTATGGCGTCGCTGCAGCTGGCACAGCGCTTGCTCTAGTCGTGTCGTCGCCGCGCTTTGCGGCATGACGAAGCAGCGATTTTCGACATGGCAATCAAGGACACCTCATCGCAGGATCGCATCATCGCACCGCAGGTGAATCGCAAGCGTCGCGCGATGCAAGCCGGTGGCGCCATCGTCGCGTTGCTCGTGATCGCGTGGCTTGCGCCTTCGGCGTGGCGGTTGTTCACGGCTGGGCGCTCGGTGAGCGCGTCGCGCCTGCAGATCGCCACGGTCGAACGCGGCGCGTTCGTGCGCGACATCGCGGCCGAGGGCAGCGTGGTCGCGGCGGTGAGTCCCACGTTGTACGCCTCGGCGCCCGGCGCCGTGGTGTTGAAAGTGCACGCCGGCGATGCGGTGAAGAAGGATCAGGTCGTCGCCGTGATCGACAGCCCGGAACTGAAGAACAAGCTCGCGCAGGAACAATCCAACGCCGACGCGATGAATGTCGACTACAAGCGCGCGCAGATCGATTCGCGCAAGCAGCGCCTGGAACTGCAGAAGAATCTCGACAACGCCGGCATCGACGCGAAGAGCGCGCAAACCGACCTGGAGCGCAACGAAAGGGCGTTCAAGAACGGCGCGATCGCGCAGATGCAGGTCGCCCACGCGCAGGACACGCTGGACAAGGCGCGCATCGCGCTCAAGCACGCGCAGGAAGACATCAATCTGGACAACGACAGCCTGACGTTCAACGTGCAGTCGAAGAAGCTCGCCTGGGAACGCCAGGTGCTGATCGTCAAGGACTTGCAACGCCAGGTCGACGACTTGAACGTGCGCTCGCCGGTCAACGGCCAGGTCGGGCAGTTGTTCATCGCGCCGAGCGCGACCGTGGCCAAGGACGCGAAATTGCTCAGCGTCGTCGATCTGTCCGCACTCGAAGTCGAAGTGAAGGTGCCGGAGAGCTTCGCGCGGGACCTCGCCATCGGCATGAGTGCGCAGATCAGCGGCAACGGCAACCAGTGGAAGGGCACGGTCGGCGCGATCTCGCCCGAAGTCGTCAATGGCGAAGTCGCCGCGCGCGTGCGCTTCGACGGCAACGAGCCCGCGCAGCTGCGCCAAAACCAGCGCCTGTCGGTGCGCATCCTGCTCGACAAGCGCGAGAACACGCTTACCGTCGCGCGCGGATCGTTCGTGGATGAATCCGGCGGCCGCTATGCCTACGTCGTGCAAGACGGCATCGCGGTCAAGACACCGGTGACGCTGGGCCCGAGTTCGATCGACAAGGTCGAAGTCCTGCAAGGACTCAAGGCCGGCGACAAGGTCGTCATTTCCGGCACCGACAATTTCAACGGTTTGGCCAAAGTTGCCATCAGTAATTGAGGATTAAAGGAGAACACCATGCTCACCATGACTCATCTGTCCAAGGTCTACCGCACCGAAATGGTCGAGACCTATGCGCTGCGCGAATTCAACATCGACGTGAAGGAAGGCGAATTCGTCGCCGTGACCGGGCCGTCGGGTTCGGGCAAGACCACCTTCCTGACCATCGCCGGTCTGCTCGAAACCTTCAGCGGTGGCACCTATCACCTGGACGGCATCGAGGTCAGCCAGCTCGACGACAACGCGCGCTCGAAGATCCGCAACGAGAAGATCGGCTTCATCTTCCAGGCCTTCAACCTGATTCCCGATTTGAACGTGTTCGACAACGTCGACGTGCCGCTGCGCTACCGCGGCATGAAGTCCGACGAGCGCCGCCGCCGCATCATGGAATCGCTCGAACGCGTCGGCCTGGCCGCGCGCGCCAAGCACTATCCGGCGGAACTGTCCGGCGGCCAGCAACAACGCGTCGCGATCGCGCGCGCGCTGGCCGGTTCGCCACGCCTGCTGCTCGCCGACGAACCGACCGGCAACCTCGACACGCAGATGGCGCGCGGCGTGCTCGAACTGCTCGAGGACATCCACCGCGGCGGCGCGACCATCGTCATGGTCACGCACGATCCGGAACTGGCCGCACGCGCGCAGCGCAACGTCCACATCATCGACGGTCAGGTCGTCGATATCGCCGAAGAACCGCGTTTTCGCGCACATGCGGCACTGGCCGCAGTCGCGCAACACGCCTGAACGCACTCGCACCCACGAGGAGACAACCATGAACGCACGCAAACACTTCATCGCCCTGGCCATCGCCGTTGCGATCACCACCATCGAGTTCGCGGGATTGAGCATGATGGTAGGCGAGGCCCGGCAGACCGCACGCCGCATTGCCGTGCCCGACCTCGGGATTCCGGTGCTGCCGGAAATCCAGGTGCGCCCGACCCACGAGGAAGTGCGCGCAGCGTTCGCCGGCGCCGATGTCGCCAGCACCGCGCATCCGGACTACGGCATGCCGTTCTATTCGTTCGCCAGCAAACCAGCCGTAGCCAACAAGGGCTGAGCCATGTTCGCCTATTATCTCGATCTGGCCCTGCGCAGCCTCAAGCGCAGTCCCGGACTCACCGCGCTGATGGTGCTGACCATCGCGTTCGGCGTTGGCGCCTCGATGACCGCATGGTCGGTGTTCCGCGCCGTGTCGGGCGATCCGATCCCGTGGAAATCCGCCCAGCTCTACGTGCCGCAGATCGACATGTGGGGGCCGGATGCGCAGCATGGCGGCCCGGAACCCGACAACGGCCCTCCGGACGCGCTCGATTACAACGACGCCGTCGCCCTGATGCGCGACCACCGCGCGA
>JAFEFD010000529.1 GCA_018240765.1 Pseudomonadota bacterium
CATCCGGCCGCCAAAGAATCGTCAATTCACGTGGGCGCAGAACCAGGCTGCGGCGCTCCTGGCGCAATCCATTCACAGCCAGTCCGCCCACAAGTTCCGAATTGGCCACGGCGATCGCATTTTCCAGATCCGCCACCGCTTCGCGGGAGCGCACTTCGCCTGCACCCCACATCGGGCCGGTCGGGTCGATGTCGCCGCTTGCGCTGCGCGCGATCAGTTCCGGCGTCAGTGGCTCTGGCCCGAAGATACTGTGCGTGCCGGCAAGCATGAAGACATCCCCTTCGAGCGGACAATTCCAGTCGCCGCGTTCGACCCGCGCAGCAAGCACGGCGTTAAACAGATGCGAGCGCGCCGCCGACAGAAACAGCGAACGCTCGTGCCGCTGCACGCGCCGGCCCGCGAACATCGCCTTCGCGCGCTCGACATTCGACGCCTCGCGCCCGAAGCGTTGCTCGCCGAAGTAATTCGGGACTCCATGCGCGCGAACCGACGCGACGATTTTCTCCGCGGCATCGCGGTCGCCCTGCACGTCCCGCAGCACGATGCGGAAGCGATTGCCCTTGAGCGCGCCGCGGTGCAGTTTGCGGCTGTGCCTCGCCGATTCGAGAATGTGGAATTCGGGGTGTGACAGCGCCGACCAATCCGGATCGGCCTTGCCAGGCTGGTGAATCGAAAACGTCTGACGGGTAACGGCGTGGCGATCCTTCAATCCCGCATAGCTCACCGAATCCGGACGCACACCGGCGAAACGCGCCAGTTCCCTGGCCACGAAATCCGTGTTCGCGCCGCGCTTTTCCACCCGCACGAAGACGTGCTCGCCCGCGCCGTCCGGCACGAAACCCAGGTCTTCGTCGACGAAGAAATCTTCGGGAGTCGAACGCAGGACGCCGCGCAGAGGTGGACCGCCGAATGCGTACGGCAACTCCATGTCAGGCAGCAGTCAGCAACACCACCGCAAACGCAGCGATGCCTTCGCCACGGCCGGTGAAGCCGAGTCTTTCGCTGGTCGTCGCCTTGACGCTGACTTGCCGTCTCTCGCAGCCCAGATCGGCGGAGAGAATGACGCGCATCGCCACGGCATGCGGCGCGATCTTCGGCGCTTCGCAGACGATGCTGATATCGGCGTTGCCGAGCGCGTATCCGTGCTCGCGCATCAGCGACGCGCAATGGCGCAGGAACACGCGGCTATCGGCATCGCGCCAACGATCGTCGCTGGGCGGAAAATGCTGGCCGATATCACCAAGCGCCAGCGCGCCGAGGATCGCATCGCACAGCGCGTGGATGGCGACGTCGCCATCCGAATGCGCAACGACTCCGTGCGAATGTGCGATGCGGACACCGCCGACGACGACGTGATCGCCAGGGCCGAACGCGTGTACGTCGATGCCCTGCCCTATGCGCATCACTGCATCCTCGACAACAAGAATTCGGCCAGCGCGAAATCCGCCGGCGTGGTGACCTTGATATTGTCCTCACTGCCCTCGACGAGCAAGGGCTTGTGTCCGGCGCATTCCATCGCCATCGCTTCGTCGGTGATAATAATGCCTGCCGCACGCGCGGATTCCAGCGCCGCAACGAGTTCACCGTAGCGAAACAGTTGAGGCGTCAACGCGCGCCAGCGCGCTTCGCGTGGCTCGGTGGCAATCGCATGATTCGCTATATCCGCGCGCTTGAGCGTGTCGCGAACCGGCGCGGCGAGCAACGCACCGCCTGCGGGAATACCCTGCTCGATCAAGCGCGATATGTCATCGGCGCGGACGCAGGGACGCGCCGCGTCGTGCACGAGCACAAATTGGGAATTGTCTACTTTACCGCTCAACGCGCGCAGACCCGCAAGCACGGAGTCGGCACGTTCCACGCCGCCTTCTACCGCCAGCACCGGCTTGCCATCGAGTTCGCGCGCATTCGACCAATACGAATCGTCAGACGCGAGCGCAACCATCAATCCGGCGATGCGTGGATGCGCTGCAAGGCGTTCCAGCGTGTGGATCAGCAATGGTTTGCCGGCGATCGGCAGATATTGCTTGGGAACATCACCACCGACGCGTGCGCCGCGTCCGGCTGCTGGCACCACGCACCACAGGGCGTCAGCGGTTGCCATTGTCTGGCTTGGGATTCGCCGGCGTCGGATCGACGACCTGGTAGAACACCTCGCCCGGCTTGATCAGGCCAAGTTCGGAGCGCGCGCGTTCCTCGATCGCACCCTTGCCGGATTTCAGATCCTGCACTTCGGCGGACAGCGCTTCGTTGCGCTGTTTGAGCTTCAGGTTCTCGGCCTTCTGTTCGCCAAGCCGCTGTTGCAGACGCCAGACATCGCGCATGCCGCCCTCGCCAGTCCAGAACTTTATCTGCAGCGCGATCAGCAGAATCAGCAGGATAAGCGCGATATATCGGAGCACGCGCGAGCGCTCAGCGGATCAGTCCCGGCACGTTGGGAAACGCGGTCCGTCCGGCATACTTTGCCGCGGCCCCGAGCGCTTCTTCGATGCGCAGCAACTGGTTGTACTTGGCGACGCGATCCGAACGACACAACGAACCGGTCTTGATCTGCGTCGCGGTGGTCGCCACAGCAATGTCGGCGATGGTGGTGTCTTCGGTTTCGCCGGAGCGATGCGAGATCACCGCCGCGTAGTTGGATTTGTCCGCCATCGCGATCGCTTCCAGCGTTTCGCTGAGCGTGCCGATCTGGTTGACCTTGATCAGGATCGCGTTGGCGATGCCATCGGCGATTCCGGCGCGGAAGATCGCCGGATTGGTGACGAAGTTGTCGTCGCCGACGAGCTGTATTTTCTTGCCGAGTTTCGCGGTCAGCGCTTTCCAGCCATCGCGATCCTGCTCGGCGACACCGTCTTCGATGCTGATGATCGGATACTTGGCGCACCAGCCGGCGTAGAACTCAATCAGCTCGGCGGACGACAACTTCTTGCCCTCGCCGGCAAGATCGTACACACAGCCATCGAAGAATTCGGAACTGGCCGCATCAAGGCCCAGATATACGTCCTTGCCGGCGGTGTAACCGGCCTTGGTAATGGCTTCGAGAATCGTCTCGATAGCCTGCTCATTGGATTTGAGATCCGGCGCGAAGCCGCCTTCGTCGCCGACTGCGGTGTTGAGCCCCTTCGACTTCAAGACGCTTTTCAATGCGTGGAAGATTTCCGCGCCTGCGCGCAACGCTTCGGCAAAGCTCGGCACGCCGACTGGCAGGATCATGAATTCCTGCATGTCGACGTTGTTATCGGCATGCGCGCCGCCATTGACGATGTTCATCATCGGCACTGGCAGGTGCAGCGACGCGCCGGTAGCGAGCGACGTATTGATGTACTTCCACAGCGGCAGCTTTTTCGACGCCGCGACCGCATGGGCTGCCGCGAGTGAAACACCTAGAATCGCATTCGCGCCGAGCTTGCCCTTGTTTGGCGTGCCGTCGAGAGCAATGAGTTTGGCGTCGAGACCTTTCTGATCCGCCGCATCGAAACCTTTCAGCGCTGCTGCGATAGCGCTATTGACGTTGGCCACCGCCTTGCGCACACCCTTGCCGCCATAACGCGCCTTGTCGCCATCGCGCAACTCGACCGCTTCGCGCGAACCGGTGGATGCGCCGCTCGGCACCGCCGCGCGACCGAACGAACCGTCGGCCAGCGTGACTTCGGCTTCAAGCGTGGGATTGCCGCGGGAATCGAGGATTTCGCGGGCGTGGATTTTCGTGATCGATTGGCTCATCAGTGAACTCAAAGGTGTTGTGATTTTGCGACGCGATCCAGCGCGACCAGCGTTTCCAACAGTGCTTGCATCTTGCCGAGCGGCCACGCATTCGGGCCGTCGGAAAGCGCCTTGTCAGGATCCGGGTGCGTTTCCATAAAGATACCGGCGATGCCGACTGCGACCGCCGCACGCGACAGCACCGGCACGAATTCGCGCTGTCCGCCAGATTTGCCGTCCGCGCCGCCGGGCAGTTGCACCGAGTGCGTGGCGTCGAACACCACCGGGCAGCCGGTGTCGCGCATCACCGCAAGCGAACGCATGTCGGAGACGAGGTTGTTGTAGCCGAAGCTCGCGCCGCGCTCGCACACCATGATCGCTTCGTTGCCCGTGGCTTTCGCCTTCGCGGAGACGTGCTTCATCTCCCATGGCGACAGGAACTGGCCTTTCTTGATGTTGACTGGCTTGCCGGCGCGCGCAACATTCTGGATGAAATCGGTCTGGCGGCACAGGAAGGCTGGCGTCTGCAACACATCGACGACGCTGGCGACTTCGGCGAGCGGCGTGTATTCGTGCACATCGGTAAGCACCGGCACGCCGATTTGTTTTTTCACTTCGGCGAGGATGCGCAAGCCTTCTTCGAGCCCCGGGCCGCGGAAGCTCGTGCCCGAGGTGCGGTTGGCCTTGTCGAAGCTGGATTTGAAGATGAAGGGAACGCCGAGATTGCCGGTGATTTCCTTGAGCTTTCCCGCCGTGTCGAGCTGCAATTGCTCGGACTCGATCACGCACGGGCCGGCGATCAGGAACAGGGGCTGGTCGAGGCCGACGGTGAAATTGCAGAGCTTCATATCAGAACACCGTCATTCCAGCGAAAGCTGGAATCCAGCTCTTCGGCGTGTTGAAGTATCAAAAACTGGATTCCAGCTTTCGCTGGAATGACGAGCGCGCTCATGCCGACACCACCTGCGCCAATCGCGGCGCGGTGCGCACGATCCTGTTCTCGCGCGCGGCGCGCACGAAGCCGATGAACAGCGGATGGCCGTCGCGCGGTGTGGAGGTGAATTCCGGGTGGAACTGGCACGCCACGAACCACGGATGCTGCTGCTCGGGCAGTTCCACGATCTCGACCAACAGATCGTCCATCGATTTGCCGGCGATGACCAAGCCCAAATCCTCGAACTTCTGCCGATAGCGATTATTGAACTCGTAGCGGTGGCGATGACGCTCGCGAATCACTTCCTGTCCGTAGAGCTGGCGCGAGATCGTTCCGGTTTTCAGGCGACATTCCTGCGCGCCGAGGCGCATGGTGCCGCCAAGATCCGAACTCTCGTCGCGTTTTTCCACTTCGCCCGATCCTGTCGTCCATTCGGTAATCAGCGCGATCACCGGATCGGCGCAGTGCTTTTCGTTCTCGGTGGAACCCGCACCTGGCAGTCCTGAAATACTGCGCGCGAAATCGACGACTGCGGCGTGCATGCCATAGCAGATGCCGAAATACGGAATCTTGCGTTCGCGCGCGAACTTCGCCGCGGCGATCTTGCCTTCGAAGCCGCGCTTGCCGAAGCCGCCAGGTACCAGGATACCGTCGACATCGGAAAGGATTTCTGCGCCGCGCGATTCCACGTCCTCGGATTCCAGCCAGCGCAGGTTCACGCGCGTGGATTGCTTGAGTCCACCGTGGCGAAGCGCTTCGCCCAACGATTTGTAAGCATCCTTGTGTTCGACGTATTTCCCGATGATGGCAATCGTCACTTCGTCTTTTGGATGCTCCACCGCCTCGACCGTGCGTTCCCACTCGGCCATGTTCGCGGGTTTGGCGTCAAGCTTGAGCTGCGCCACGACGATATCGTCCAGCCCCTGCTCACGCAGCCACAGCGGCAGCTTGTAAATCGTGTCGACATCGACAGCGCTGATCACGGCCTTTTCCGGAACGTTGGTGAACAGCGCGATCTTGCGCCGATCCGACAGCGGCAAAGGTTGTTCGCTGCGGCACAACAGAACGTCGGCCTGGATGCCGAGTGCGCGCAGTTCCTTGACCGAATGCTGGGTCGGTTTGGTCTTGATCTCGCCGGCGGCCTTGATGTACGGCACCAAGGTCAGGTGCATGAACAGGGTCTTGTCCGCGCCGTGTTCGATGCGAATCTGGCGGATCGCCTCGAGGAAGGGCTGCGATTCGATGTCGCCGACGGTCCCGCCGATCTCGACCAGGGCGACGTCGTAGCCGCGCGTGGCCTCGTCGATGCAACGCTTGATCTCGTCGGTGATGTGCGGAATCACCTGCACCGTGGCGCCGAGGTAATCGCCGCGGCGTTCCTTGCGGATCACGGCTTCGTAGATTTTTCCGGTCGTGATGGAATTTTTTCCGGTCAGGCGCGTGCGCACGAAGCGCTCGTAGTGGCCGAGGTCGAGATCGGTTTCGGCGCCGTCGTCGGTGACATAAACCTCGCCATGCTGGAACGGGCTCATCGTGCCCGGATCGACATTTATGTAGGGATCGAGCTTCATCATCGTCACGCGCAGGCCGCGCGCTTCGAGGATGGCCGCAAGCGAAGCGGAGGCGATGCCCTTGCCCAACGAGGACACCACACCGCCGGTCACGAAGATCAAGGGAGTCATCAGCACGAATCCGCTGCTGGTAAAGGCGTATTCTACCGGGACGCCGCATCGACCGCGAGTGGCTTGAAATTTGGGCCACCAGCATCGACCATGCGCGGCCCGCAAGGATGATCCCTACGCATGAGTTCACGTTACAACGCCGCCGATATCGAGGTCCTTTCAGGTCTTGAACCCGTAAAGCGCCGCCCCGGCATGTACACCGACACCTCGCGCCCGAACCATCTGGCGCAGGAAGTCATCGACAATTCCGTGGACGAGGCCCTGGCCGGGCACGCGAAAACGATAGAAGTGATCGTGCACAGCGACGGTTCGGTGGAAGTATCCGACGACGGCCGCGGCATGCCGGTCGATATCCACCCCGAGGAAGGCATTCCGGGAGTGGAACTCATCCTCACCCGCCTGCACGCGGGCGGCAAGTTTTCGAACAGGAATTATGCGTTTTCCGGCGGCCTGCATGGCGTCGGCGTGTCGGTGGTCAACGCGCTGTCGTCGAAGGTGGAAGTCACCATTCGCCGCGACGGCAATGTCTATCGCATGGACTTCAAGCACGGTGACCGCGCCAGCGAATTGAAGACCGTCGGCACGGTAGCCAAGAAGCAGACTGGCACTACGCTACGCTTCTGGCCTGACGAGAAATACTTCGATACATCAAAGGTTTCAGTATCGAAGTTAAAGCATGTTCTCCGTGCCAAGGCGGTCCTATGCGCGGGCCTGACCGTGCGCTTGCTGGATGAAGCCAGCGGCGAAAAAGACGAATGGTTTTATGAGGACGGCCTGCGCGACTACCTGCGCTCGATGCTGATCGGCGGCGAGTACCTGCCGAACGACCTTTATCTCGGCACGCTCAAGCGCGACACCGGCGCAGTGGATTTCGCCCTCGCCTGGCTGCCAGAAGGCGAACTGACGCAGGAGTCCTACGTCAACCTGATCCCGACCATTCAGGGCGGCACCCACGTCAACGGCCTGCGCTCCGGTCTTACCTCTGCACTGCGCGAGTTCTGCGAAATCCGGAATCTGTTGCCGCGCGGGGTCAAGCTCGCGCCCGAGGACGTGTGGGATCGATTGAGCTTCGTGCTCAGCGTGAAGATGCAGGATCCGCAGTTCTCCGGCCAGACCAAGGAACGTCTGTCCTCGCGCGATGCCGCAGCCTTCGTCGAAAACGCCACGCACGATGGCTTTTCGCTGTACCTGAATCAGCACGTGGAACTGGGCGAAAAAATCGCCGCCATCGCGATCGAACGTGCGACGCTGCGGCTCAAGGCCGAAAAGCAGATCGTGCGCAAGAAGATCACGCAAGGTCCCGCCCTGCCCGGCAAACTCGCCGATTGCGCATCCAGCGACTTGTCGCGCACCGAATTGTTCCTGGTCGAAGGCGATTCCGCCGGTGGCAGTGCCAAGCAGGCGCGCGACAAGGATTATCAGGCGATCCTGCCGCTGCGCGGCAAGATACTCAACACCTGGGAAGTGGATTCCGGCCAAGTGCTCGCTTCCGAGGAAGTGCACAATCTTGCGATCGCCATCGGCTGCGACCCGGGTCGCGACGATATCTCCGGACTGCGCTACGGCAAGGTGATCGTGCTGGCCGACGCAGATTCCGACGGTCTGCATATCGCGACGTTATTGTCCGCGCTGTTCCTCAAACACTTTCCGAAGCTCGTGCGTGAAGGCCACGTCTTTGTCGCCATGCCACCGTTGTTCCGCGTCGACGTCGGCAAGCAGGTGTTCTACTGCCTGGACGAAGCCGAGCGCGACGCGATGCTGCAAAAAATAGAGCGCGAGAAAATGAAGGGTGCCGTGCACGTCACCCGTTTCAAGGGCTTGGGCGAGATGAATCCGCCGCAGCTGCGCGAATCCGCCATCCATCCCGACACCCGCCGACTGGTGCAACTCACCGTCGATGTAGACGATGGCACCGCGCCGCTGATGGACATGCTACTGTCGAAAAAGCGCGCCAGCGATCGCAAGGAGTGGCTGGAGACGAAGGGAGATTTGGCCTCACTGGAAGTTTGACGTTGTCGATTCCAGCAACCGTTTGATCACCACCTGCGTCGGCGCGGCGAGTGCTTCGTCGTAGGCGAACGAATCCTCATCCATGTAATTGCGTTGCGCCAGTTCGAGCTGGACCGCATCGACGCCAGCGGCCGGATCGCCGTAGTGTCGGGTGATGTAGCCGCCCTTGAAACGGCCGTTGACGACGAAAGTATACTTTTTTTGTGCTTCAAGCATGCCGACGAGGCGCTGTTGCAACTCCGGCGAGCAGCTTGTGCCGTTCGCGGTGCCGAGGTTGAAGTCCGGCAGGCGTCCGTCAAACAGGAACGGCACCACGGCGCGGATCGAATGGCCTTCCCACAACACGACGCGGCCGTACGCCGCCTTGATCCGCGCGATTTCCGCAGCCAGCGCCTCGTGGTAAGGACGCCAGAAATTGCCCACGCGCTGCGCGATTTCGCCGGGCGTTGGCTCCTGCCCTGGCAGGTAAATCGGCTCACCCGAAAATTGCACGATGGGACACAAACCCGTGGTGTTCTGCCCCGGATACAGCGAAACATCATCCGGCGGCCGATTCAGATCGACGACGTAACGCGAATACTTCGGCACGATCATCGACGCGCCCAGCTCGCGCGCAAACGCGTACAGGCGCGAGACGTGCCAGTCGGTGTCGGGCACGCGGCGCGCAGACGGCGTCATGCGCGCGGCGATGGCTTCCGGCAGCGCGGTACCGTTGTGCGGCAGCGAGACGAACAACGGCGCGGTGCCGCGATGCAGAGAGAAGATGTCCACGATCGTTAGATATTGAAGCGCGCCGGTGAAAAAGGATCCAGATCCAGCGATGGCGTCGCTCCGTCGATTAGTTCGGCGATCAGGCGGCCCGTGATCGCCGACATGGTAATCCCAAGCATGCCGTGCCCGGTCGCCAGCGCCAGATTTTTCAGCGTCGCAGTGCGGCCAAGAATCGGCAGATCATCGTAGGTCATCGGCCGCCAGCCATACCATTCCTCGACCATGGATGGGCCTTCGGGCTCGATCAGGTATTCGGCGGCGCCGCGTTTGAGTGCATTCAGGCGTGTGCGGTTCAGCGAATCGTCGAATCCGGAGAATTCCATGGTGCTGCCGAGGCGATAGCCCGATTCCCAGGCGGTCACGCACACGGCGCGTTCTTTCAGCGACAGCGGAATGCGCGGCGGACGGGTGGGCCGCGTGTAGGTGATCGAATAACCCTTGCCCGGCTGGATCGGAATGCGCAGGTCGAGTTGGCGCGCGACCTGTGGCGACCAGGATCCGAGCGCGAACACGATGTCACGTCCACTGAATTCACCTTGCGCGGTGACTACCGAATCGATGCGTCCTCCACCGGTGCGAAAGCCCGTGATTTGCGTGTCCTCGCGGATTTCGCCACCCAGCGCGATGACTGCGCGCGCGAGTTCAGAGCAATAGCGTTCCGGCCGCAACTGCGCGTCGTTCGGATTGAAATAGCCGCCGACGATGCTGTCGTTCAAGGCCGGCTCGCGCGCGCGACAGACGGCGCCATCGAGCGCTTCCGCCGTGATGCCGAATTCGGATGCCAATTGCACCGTGGCATGCGATTTCTCGAACTCACACGCGTCGCGATAGACGTTCAATGTGCCCGACGTCTGGAATTCGCAGGCCAGATTTTCGTTGTGAACGAGATCCTCGAGTTCGGCGCGCGCGCGCAGCAACAGCGGTGCCTTGATCGCGGTGACGCGTCGGCATTCCCCGGCATTGCTGCGTCGCGCGAATTGCAGCAACCACTCGAACAGGGCGAAATCCAGGCGTGGCGCGATGCGCAACGGTGCGTCTGTTTTCAGCATCCAGCGCAATGCCTGGATCAGCACGCCGGGCGCCGCCAACGGGACACTGTGGCTGGGCGTAATCGTCCCGCAATTGCCATGCGAGGTTGCCGCGCCAACTTTGCCGCGATCGATGACCATGACACTGCGACCGGCCCGCAACAGGTACAGCGCACAGGCCAGACCGACTGCGCCGCCGCCGAGGACAAGGACATCAGGCTGCTGCCGGCTCATGCGTCGCGAGCCCTGTCGAAATTTGACGCAATGCGCCACGCATGTTGATGGACAGCGGGATCGTGCGCGCAAGCCAGGGCGCTGGAAGCGGCTGGAAATGGCTCAACAGCGCCATTTCTTTCCTGATATGTACCTGTTGGCATCGAATCTGCATCTTCACATCCGCCGGCAGGTGCCGGCACCGCAGACGGAACACGACCATGCAGGCGCTCACCAACGAAATGCTGCTGGCCTTGCGCAGCCCGAAGTCCGGCTGGCTTGCCACCATGATCTGTGCGCTGGAAGAAGCGCTCAAGGATCCGGATTTCAGCGCGTCGCATCGCGACATGGTCATGCAGATCGTCCGGAATGGCGAGGTTTCCGACGCTGTTTACGCTGCCGCCGAGAACCGCCTGGCCCATTTCGAGGCCAGCATCGCGGAAACGCAAACCGGGCTTGCGGCGGCCGTTGCCAGCACCGCCACGCAGGCGACGCGCCCGAAGCTTGTACTGGTAAGCAACGCCGCGTAAGTCGCCAACGAATCGCAAGGGGAGTCCGGAAGGGTCAGGTGCAAACCTGGCCCTTCCACTTTTTCGGGCTTCGAGCATCACCTGTTTCGTTCGAAACGCCTCAATGATGGCCGCCCGGTCCGTGCGCATGACCGTGCGCCTGTTCTTCTTCCGTCGCGTCGCGCACATCGATGACTTCCACCGCGAAGCGCAAGGTCTTGCCGGCCAACGGGTGATTCAAGTCTACATCGATCACGCTCGACCCGATCTTGAGCACCGTGACGGAACGCGGGCCGTCCTTGGTACTGAGCAAGGTTGCCATCCCAGGTTTCAGGTGCTCGGCATCGCGGAAATATTTTTTCGCCACGCGCTGCACGAAATCCTCGCGGCGCAGCCCATAACCCTCTTCCGGAGAAACGACGACGTCGAGCTTGTCACCGGCGACATGCCCGGCGATGGCCTTGTCCAGGCCCGGGATGATATTGCCGTGGCCGACCAGGAATGCGATGGGATCACGCCCGTGCGACGACTCTATTTCGTCACCCGGTTCTTCGCTGACGATGTAGTGGATGCTGACGACTTTGCCTGGTTCTGCCTGCATGGGTTGTCCTCGGAAAACGCCGCATCCTAACCGTTTTGCGCGCGCGCCGCATGCAGTGCATTGACAAGTGTGGGCGTATTGCCCGAGTGTGCGGTCATGCGCAAGCTCGGATCCCTCATCTGCTGCATCGCCATCGGGGTGACGGCCGGTTTGACCGGCTGCGGTGGCCTGGGCACGAAACCCATGCCGACGGTGACCTATCCGGCAAAAACGCGCATTGCGAATCCGAACGATATTCTTTTCCGCGCCATCGGCCTTGTCGGCACGCCCTACCGCTACGGCGGCAACACGCCGCGCGGCGGTTTCGATTGCAGCGGACTCGTCGACTACGTGTTCCGCGATGTCGCCGGCATCGGATTGCCGCGCACGGCCGAGGAAATCAGCCGCATCGATGCGCCAGAAGTTCCCGGGAACAGGCTCGAGTCGGGCGACCTGGTGTTTTTCCGCACGAACGGGCGTCGCGTCAGCCACGTCGGTATCTATGTCGGCAAGGGCCGCTTCGTGCACGCACCGAACGAAGGCGGAACCGTGCGGCTGGACTACCTGGACGAACCGTACTGGCGCGAACACTTCGCCAGCGCCAAGCGCATCCTGAAATAGCCGCTCACTTGGCGGGCGTGACCCGCAGGTTGTCGAGCAACGGCGTCTTCGGTCGCTGGATGACCAGCATGTCGTTGCCGGCGACATGATGGCAGCCGGTACACGCAGCCGACAGCCCGTCGTAGGCTTTTTCGAAAGCGGCCTTGTCCCTGGCGTCCACGGCCTTGCGCAAGTCGGAAATCGGCCCGCGCGTCATGGCCGGCAGCACGTCGGCCAGGCGCTCCGGTTGCAGGTTTGCGTCGTCGGGATTGTGCGTGACGACCGCATCGAACGCTTCCTGCAATTCCTGCACTTCAAACGTGGCCAGATTCCAGTTCTGCGCTTCGCCGGCAAACCACAGACGCGCATGCCGGATTTGCAGAATCAGCATCTGCTCGCCGAGTTCCGGGTGATAGGCGGACTTCTTCAGCGCATCCACTTCCTGTCGCAGCGTGGCGATCTGCGCAGCCGTCGAAGCGGCGGACGGTGGCGCTGCGCCAGCGCAAGCGGCAATACCGATGCCGGCCATGATCCAGAAAAAACTCGTTTTCATCGCCACCTCAATCACGAAAAATGCTTCGCCACGCGCCCACGCATGCAAAGTCTAGCGCATGCGCGCGATCATTTCGTGACGATGCCTCCACTGCCCCGGCGTTGGGCCATCTCTTCACGGAATTCGGACAACTCGCGCAGCAGCGTTTCGATATTGACCTCATTCTTCATGTTGACGTTGTAGTCGGTTTCCGCACGCGCGCGATCCTTGACCGCTTGGCGGTTCTGGCTCATCACGATCAGCGGGCCCTGCAACGCCACGAAAATTCCCAGGATCAGGTTGAAGAACTGGTATGGGTACGGATCCAGTGGATTGCCCAACCATTCGGTGTTTCCAAAGCACCAGAACACCGTCAGTGCGAGCAGGATGATGATGAACTTCCAGCTGCCGTTGAGCTCGGCCACCTTGTCGGCAATGCGATCGCTCCAGGACAGATGCTTTTCGAATTCCGCGTCGACATTGACCGCGGCGCGCGCGGATAGCTGCATGTTCGTGTCGCGCAGGCGCCCGCTGAGCGTGCGCAGGATCGCCAGTGCCGCGCGCGGGCGTTGCTCCAGGTAATCGCCGAGCGTGCGGTGCGCCAGTTCGAGCAGCACGCAATCGGTCGTCGCCAGCGCGCTCGCACTGCGCGGCTTTTCGTCGAACACCGCCAGTTCACCAAAGAACTGGCCCCGGCTCAGATCCTCCAGAGAGATGCGGTGCGAGTCCTCACCGGGCAGGAAAATGTTCACGTCGCCGCTGGCCACGATGTACATCGCGTCGCCAGCGTCGCCTTGGGCGAAAATCTGCGTACCGGCGGCGAATCGGCGTTCGCTCAGGTAATTTTCCGACAACGCCTTCAAGTCGTCGTCGTCGAGCGAGTCGAACAGCGGGATCGAACGCAGCAATTGAATCGTATCCATAACATGCCTTCCTTCAGTCGAATCGTCTTCCGCGCGCTTCCGGACCCAGCCGCGTGACCAGTGCCAGTATCACCGCGACGCCGGCGATGAAACCCGCCATCGCGAACGCGTAGTCGCCAGCATGCCGCGCGGCCAGCCAGGCCAGGAACGGCGCGGTGAACGCCGCGAGCAGGTTGCCGCCCTGATAGGCGAATCCCGGCAGGGTGCCGCGCAAGCCGTCCGGCGACAATTCGTTCAGATGCACCGGCACCACGCCCCAGGCGCCCTGCACCATCACCTGCAGGCCGAATACGCCGATGCCGAGCAATGCGATAGATCCGCCGTAGGCCCACAACGGAATCATCGGCAGGGCCAGCAGCGCGGCGATCACGATCGCACGGCGGCGGCCGATGCGCTCGGACCAGGCGCCAAAGACCAGGCCGCCGACGATGGCGCCCAGGTTGAGCACGATCGTCAGCATGCTGACCGTGGCTGTATCGAAGTGCATCTGCGCCTTGAGAAACGTCGGGTACATGTCCTGCGAGCCGTGGCTGAACATGTTGAATGCCATCATCAGCACGACCAGGTACGCGAACAGTTTCCAGTGTCCGCGCATGGCGGTGAGCAGATCCTTCGTGCCGGCGCCGCTGCGGCTTCCGTTTTGCCACACCGGCGATTCGGGCACACTGCGGCGGATATAGAGCACCAGCAGCGCCGGCAGTATGCCGAGGGCAAACATGCCGCGCCAGCCGATATGGTCGAAGGCGAGCCAGTAGACCAGTGCGCCGATCAGGTATCCGGTCGGGTAGCCTTGCTGCAAGAGTCCCGAAACCAGGCCACGCGACTTGGCTGGAATCGATTCCATCGTCAGCGAGGCGCCGATGCCCCACTCGCCGCCCATCGCAATGCCGAACAAGGCGCGCACGACCAGCAGCACGGTCAGCGACGGCGCCAGCGCGGAAGCTGCTTCGAACACGGCGAACAGGATCACGTCCAGCATCAGCACCGGGCGCCGGCCGAAACGATCCGCGAGCCGGCCGAAAATCAAGGCGCCGAGCGGGCGCATCGCCAGCGTCAACGTGGTCGAGAACGCGACTTCGGCCACGCTGACGCCGAAATCGCGCGCCACTTCCGGGATGACGAAGACGAGCAGGAAGTAATCGAATGCGTCGAGTGTCCAGCCGAGGAAGCTCGCCGCAACGACGTGGCGTTGCGGGCTGTTGAGCTGACGCAGCGTGGACAGCAATGCCATGGCGGTTATCCCATGCGGCGATCGCACCACGCCGCAGCAGCCGCAGAAAATAGCACACTCATTTGCGACGGCGCTCACGAATTGGCGACAGCTGCATGCCACAATGAACCCATGTCAAACGTCGGATGCCATTGCCCAACCCAAATCAAGCCTGCGCGCATCATCCTGACTGCATTGCTTTTCTCGGTTTCGAGCTCCGCCAGCGCCGCCAACACGCTTCTGGTCGGACCCGGTCAGGCCTATTCCAAGCCGTGTGCGGCAATCGCCGCGGCGTCGTCCGGCGATACGATCCAGATCGATGCCGCGGGCAACTACGCCGGCGATGTCTGCGCCTGGTCGACGAGCGGCCTCACGGTCCGGGGCGTCAATGGGCGACCGCAAATATCCGCGGCGGGAAACAATGCGCAGGGCAAGGCGATCTGGGTGATCGCCGGAGACAACACCACGATCGACAACATCGAACTGTCCGGCTGCACGGTTCCCGATGGCAACGGCGCCGGCATCCGCCAGGAAGGACACAACCTGACCCTGCTCGATTCCTATATCCACGACAACCAGGACGGCATCCTGGCCGGCGATCTGACCGGCAGCACGATCGACATCGAGTACACCGAGTTTTTCAACAACGGCGCCGGCGACGGCCAGACGCACAATGTGTACATCAATCACGTCGACACACTGATCTTCAAATACAACTGGTCGCACCACGCCGTGGTCGGGCATCTGCTCAAGAGCCGCGCCCGCCAGAACATCGTGATGTACAACCGCCTGACCGGCGAAACCGGAGGTACCGAAAGTTACGAGGCGAGTTTCCCCAGCGGCGGCTTGACATATGTCATCGGCAACATCATCGAGCAACCAACGACGACGGACAATTCGGCGATGCTCGATTACCTGAGCGAACCCGCCACGGCAAACGCGGTCAACCAGCTGTTCGTCGTCAACAACACCTTCGTCAACGACCTCGGCCACGGTACGTTCATGCAAATCGGATCGACGACCACCGTGCCGGTTGTCGCCACCAACAATATCTTCTTTGGCGGTGGAACACTCAGCACGCAGGCGAGTACCGTGTTCAGCGGAAACTACAGCGGCAGTAATCCGATGTTTGAAAACACCGCGGACTACGACTACCGCCTGCTGCCCGGCTCCCCGGCCATCGACAAGGGCGTCAATCCCGGATCCGGAGTCGGCTTTGCGCTCACGCCAACGCAGGAATATGTGCAGCCCGCATCGGGCATGCCGCGGCCGGTGCAGGGACGCCTGGATATCGGCGCCTACGAGTTCTACGACACGATATTTGCGAACGGTTTCGAGGCGAATTGAGTCGGAATCCCGATTCCCGGCGGAAATTCGTGTATACTTCGCTTCGCTATAACGCGTCGCCCTCCGTTTTTCCCTTCGGTCTTCGGCATCCGCTCGATGCGGACTGCTCGACCTGCACCATTCGGTTCCGACGCCCTTTCCGAATCTCCCGTCACCCACGGGATGGCTAGGCT
>JAFEFD010000052.1 GCA_018240765.1 Pseudomonadota bacterium
CCGCTGAGCTTGCAGGCGGCCAGCGCCTGCTCGCGCCTGGCGCGGTCGGCGGCACTCGGCGCATTCGCGTCCGGCAAATTGAACGGCATCGCCACGTAGGTGCGCACCGGCAGGCGGCTCGCGTTCTGCGCCGTTGCCGCGAAGCGCATGTGCGAAACGACGTCGACCGCGGTCTTGCCGAGGTCGCCATCGGGGACGATTTTTTCCAGCACCACGTCGCGTGTGCGGCCGTCGTTACCGATGGTGTAAGCCACCGCCGCGCACGTCGGCGCGTTGAGGTTCTTGCCGCGCCACGGGATGTTGGCCTGCTGCGCGGTCTTGGATTCGAGCAACCAATAGCGCGCCAAATCCTGCGGAGACACCTTCTTCACGTTTTCAACGGCGAGCGCGCTGCCTGCGCACAACGCTGCAATGACCAAGATCGATAGCCTGTTCGTCGATAGTGTGTTCATGATGATCTCCTACAAATCCCCCAAACCTTCCGCCATGCCGCCGGCACCGACGCCCAGCAACTTGAGCGTGTTCGTGCCGCCACGCTGGCCGGTATGGTCGCCATGGGTGAGGATGACGCGGTCGCCCTCGCTCAGGCGCGATTGATTGTACAAGTGCTGGATCGCAGCCTTGGCGGCATGCGCGGCATCCACGCCATGCGGGTCGAACTCGACCGGGAACACGTCGCGCAGCAACAACATGCGCCGCAGCGCGGCCTGGCGTCGGGACAAGGCGTAGATCGGCACTGGCGAGCGAAACCGCGACAGCCACTGCGCGGTGGCACCGGATTCGGTCAGCGCCACGATTGCGCGCGGCTCGACCTGCGCGGACAGGAACATTGCCGCCATTGCCACGGCCTGGTCGGTGCGCTCGAACTTGCGCACGCCGGGCTTGTAGCGCTCGGTCGTGTCGAACTGGTGTTCGGCGCCCAGGCACACGCGGCGCATTGCGGCGACGGCCTTGTCCGGATGCTTGCCCGCGGCGGTTTCCTGCGACAGCATCACTGCATCGGTGCCGTCGAGCACGGCGTTGGCGACATCGAGCACTTCGGCGCGCGTCGGGATCGGCGATTCGACCATCGACTGCATCATTTGCGTGGCCGTGATCACGGCCTTGTTGCGCGCGAGCGCCTCGCGAATGATTTTTTTCTGGATGCCGGGCAGCTCGGCGTCGCCGATCTCCACGCCCAGGTCGCCGCGCGCAACCATCACCGCGTCGGAGGCATCGATGATTTCGCCAAGCACCGCGATCGCCTCGGCGCGCTCGATCTTGGCGACCAGGGCCGCACTGCCGCCGGCGGCACGCAGCAGCTTGCGGCTCTCGATCATGTCGGCGGCGGACTTGGCGAACGACACGGCGAGGAAATCCGCGCCGAGCTGCGCCGCCAGCTTGATGTCGTTCTTGTCCTTCTCCGCGAGCGCGGCCAGCGACAATCCGCCGCCGAGGCGATTGATGCCCTTGCGGTCGGACAGCGCGCCGCCGACCTTGACCACAGTATGGATCGTGGTGCCATCGATGCGCTCCACGCCGAGTGCGATCAGGCCATCGTCGAGCAACAGGGTGTCACCTGCCTTCACGTCGTTGTACAGGCCCAGGTAACCGACACCGACGCGACGCGCATCGCCGGGCGCGGCGTTGGCGTCGCATTCCAGCGCAAAGGGCTGGCCGGGCTCGAGCATCACCGGTGCGGACGCGAATTTCGTGATGCGGATCTTCGGGCCTTGCAGGTCGGCGAGCACACCAACTTCGCGACCGAGCTTGGCCGCGGCAGCGCGCACCGCTTCGCAACGCTTGCGCTGATCCTCGGCCGAGCCGTGCGACAGGTTCAAGCGTACGACATCGGCGCCTTCAACGAGTATTTTCTCCAGCATGCCCGGCGCGTCGGTGGCCGGCCCCAGCGTGGCGATGATCTTGGTGCGGCGCAGTTGCGAATCCATGCGGGAATCCTTGAGCAAGATTCCTTAAACTACCACAGCATAAGCAAGAGAGAACTCAAAGTGAGCGATATCGACGAAGGCGGGGTGCTGGAACTGGCCGGCTCGCGCAGCAAGCCGATGCTATGGCTGGCGGGACTGATGGGCATACCACTCGCGTTCCTTGCCGCCGCGCTGGGCGGGGGGCATTCGCCGGTGCATGCGCCGACACCGGGTCAGGCGAACCTGATCGGCAGCATCGTCGTAGGCGCGCTGGTCCTGCTGCTGCTCGGGTTGCTGCTGCTGATGCGCAAGGCCGGCGTACGCGTCGATCAGGGCGCTCTTGTCATCGGCACCAGCGTCGGCACGAAACGCATTCCGATCGTCAACCTGCGCGCGCACGGCTTGCATCTGGTGAATTTCAGCACGCATCCCGAACTGCGGCCAATCATCAAGCTCTGGGGCACGGGCCTGCCGGGTTTCGCCGGCGGCTGGTTCAAGTTGCGCAATGGCGACAAGGCGGTGTGCCTGCTGCTCGACCGCGAACGCATATCATGCCTGCACAGCGACGCGGACAATCTCACCTTGCTGCTGTCGCTGGCCGAGCCGGCGAAGTTGCAGGCGATGCTCGAACGTTAACGAACCCGCGCGCGCAACGCCGCCACGGCTGGTAATTCCTTGCCTTCGAGGAATTCCAGGAACGCGCCGCCACCGGTGGAGATATAGGAAATGTCCTTTTCCACGCCGTACTTTTCCACCGCCGCGATCGTGTCGCCGCCGCCGGCAATGGAAAACGCTGGCGATTTCGCAATGGCATGCGCAAGCGTTTGCGTGCCCTTGCCGAACGCGTCGAATTCGAACACACCGACGGGGCCATTCCAGACCACCGTACCCGACTTTGCGATGAGCACCGCGTAGCGCGCGGCGGTTTCCGGACCGATGTCGAGGATCATGTCAGCGGATCCGACATCCTCCACTTTTTTCACTGTCGCCGGTGCATCGGCGGCGAACTGCGGCGCGACGACAACATCGCTCGGCACCGGCACCTCCGCTCCGCGCGCTTTCGCGGCCGCCATGATTTTCTTCGCTGTTTCGACCAGGTCCGCCTCGAACAGCGACTTGCCAACATTGAATCCGGCCGCCGCAATGAAGGTGTTGGCGATGCCGCCGCCGACGATGAGCTGATCCACTTTCGCAATCAGGCTGTCGAGCAAAGCAAGCTTGGTGGAGACTTTCGAACCGGCAACAATCGCGAGCAGCGGTCGCGCCGGTTTGTCCAGTGCGCGCGCCAGCGCATCGAGTTCGGCCATCAGCAGCGGCCCGCCGGCTGCGATTTTCGCCGCGCGGATCGCGCCGTGCGTGGAAGCCTGCGCACGATGCGCGGTGCCGAACGCGTCCATCACGTAGATGTCGCACAGTGCGGCGTACCGGGCCGACAGTTCCGGCGAATCCTTGCCCTCGCCCACGTTCATGCGACAGTTTTCCAACAGCACGACGTCGCCCGGCGCCACATCCACGCCATCCAGATAATCGCGAACGAGGCGAACGGGCTTGCCGAGCGCTGACCCAAGCCAGTCGGCAACCGGCTTCAACGATTCGGATTCTTCGAACACGCCCTCCTTCGGGCGCCCGAGATGCGACAGGATCATCACGCGTGCGCCGGCATCGCGGGCTTGCCTGATCGTCGGCAGTGCCGCATCCAGACGTTGCGTGGCGGTGATATGACCGTCGTGCAACGGCACGTTCAGATCCTCGCGGATCAGCACGCGCTTGCCGGCGAGATCCAGGTCGGTCATGCGCAGGATGGACATGCCAGGCTCCAATGCAAAATTTGGTACGCGCATTGTAACCGCGCCGCGAGCAGTCACGCTTGCGCATGTCCGCCGCGTCGTCCACCATAGGAAGTCCATAGCGGACTCACGATGCACACGATCGCTTTCATCCAGGACCTGGCCGTGATCATGCTTGCCGCAGGCATCGTCACCGTGCTGTTCCACCTGCTGCGCCAACCCGTCGTGCTTGGCTACATCGCCGC
>JAFEFD010000530.1 GCA_018240765.1 Pseudomonadota bacterium
GCCTTGCCATCAATCGCGGGTGAGCGTTCGGAGTATAAAATGTCGCAAAAATCCATTCTTGCTTTTTCCATCCTTCTGGCATTGGCCGGCAGCGCGCGCGCGCAGGACGCAGCGCTGCAACCCACGGTCGAAGTCACCGCTTCGCGTGTGGCCGAAACCGCCGATGCGAGTCTCGCCGATGTCAGCGTGATCACGCGCGCAGACATCGAGGCCAGCCACGCGCCGGATCTGCTCGAAGTGCTGCGCCTGCAAGCCGGCGTGGACGTGGTGCGCACCGGCGGCCCGGGTGCGCAAACCAACGTGTTTTTGCGTGGCACCAATTCCAACCATGTACTAGTGCTCATCGATGGGGTGCGCGTGGCATCGAGCAATACCGGGGCGTTCGCCTGGGAGAACCTGCCGCTGGATTCCGTCGAGCGCATCGAGATCGTGCGCGGTCCGCGCGCGAGCTACTGGGGTTCGGACGCGATCGGCGGCGTGATCCAGATTTTCACGCGCAAACTGACCGGACCGCATCTCGCGGCGAGTTACGGCTCCTATCGCAGCGCGGATGGCAGCGCCGGATTCGGTGCGCGCGACGAAAACGGCGGCTTCAGCGTGCAGGTGGGCGCGCGTCATGTCGGCGGATATTCGGCGACCATTCCCGGCATCTGCAACGGCCCGAATGATCCGTACTGCATCTACAACCCGGATGACAACGGCGCGCAATACCACGGCGGCACGCTCAGCGCCGATTACAAGCTCGGCACGCAAACGCTTTCTGCCAGCGCGTTCCGCAACGAGGGCACGCAGAATTTCGACAACGGCGCCAGCGACGGCATCTCGCACACGCTCGACCAGGCCATCGGCGCGGCGCTGGAAGGCGACGTTACCAACGCATGGCACCAACGCCTGTCGGTCGGCACCTCACGCGAAGATCTCGACACCCCGGCGTTCGCCAGTGCGTACCGCTCCACGCGCGAGCAGGCATCGTGGACGAATGATCTCGCCTTGTCTGCCGCGCAACATCTGATCGCAGGCATCGACGCGGTGCACGAACGCGGCGTGAGCATCGACACATCCGGCTTCGGCGCGCCGTACGAAAAATCGCGCGACATCGATGGCGTGTTCACCGGTTGGCGCGTGGCCACTGGCGATTACGACAGCGAGGTCGCGGCGCGCTACGACCACAACAGCCAGTTCGGCGGCGCATTCTCGGGTTCTGCTGCGGCAGGCTGGAAATTTTCCGATGCGCTGCGCCTGACCGCCAGCTTCGGCACCGCGTTCCGCGCGCCCGACCTCAACGAGCTGTATTCACCGGGCTACGGCGGCTACTACGCCGGCAATCCGGATCTGCAACCCGAGCGCTCGCGCACGCTCGAACTCGGTGCCGAATGGACAGCGGATGCGGCCAATCGTCTGGCCGTTCATGCGTTTTCGACGCGCGTACACGACCTGATCGATTTTTCCGGCGGCAGCACCTATCAGGCCATCAACATCGACCGCGCCGCCATCGACGGCGTCGAGTTGACGCATGCCCTGCGCACAGGCGTGTGGTCGCTGACCAACAATGTCACCGTGCAGAATCCGCGCAACACCGACACCGGCGCGCAGTTGTTGCGCCGGCCCAGGCAAAAACTTTCCAGCGTGCTCGAACGCGGCTTTGGCGAGCGCCTTTCTGCCGACGTGGAATTTTTCGCCAGCGGCAGCCGCGAGGATGTCGGCGCACGCAGCCTGCCCGGTTATGCGCTCGTCAACCTGCGCGCGGACTACCGCTTGAATGCGGCGTGGTGCCTGGGTGCGCGCCTGGAAAACCTGCTCGACCGGGACTACGAACTGGCCCACGGCTACAACACGCCGGGCCGCTCAGGCTACCTGACCCTGACCTGGCAACCTTGAGGACCTGTGTCCGGGGTCGCCCGCATGTCTGGACAAATCCGGATGGCCGCTGCTACCGTGTCGGCATAGAATTCGCATGGATACGGGGACGACCAAATCGTGCAAGGCTATGGCCGAGACAAACGCCAGACAGCGGACATTTTCACGGCACGTTCTGCCGCGACCGCGGGACAGGGATTCGCAATGATGCAGGCCAACCGCGGAGCGGGAACCAAAACCGGCGGCGATGCACCGGCGCTACAGACATTGGCCAGCCGAAGCGATTGGGCGCCGCGCGTGCGCAGACTCATGGAAGGCATCCTGAACGTGTGCTCCACATGCCTGGAGCGCGCCGTCGTCGCGGCGCTCGACGAGACCGAAGCACAGTTGTTCAAGTCCGCCGAACAAAGCCACAACAACGAGGCGCAGTACCGCTGCTTCGAGACCCTGCGCGAAATCAAGCGCGGCCGCGTCGACGTCACTCCACGCCTGATGCTGGCGGTGGAAAACGCGCTGGCGCGCTTCGACCGTGACGATGCCAAGGCCGAAGCCGGCGCGCAGGCGCGCGCCGGCATGCCCGCGCGCAAGGAACTGGCACTGCTGGATACGCGCGAGCTGGAAGAATCCCTGGCGCTGCAGGAATTCGCGGCCAAGAACGACGTGCGCCAGGCACCGGCGCTGTTCCTGCTCGGCCATCGTTTCGGCGTACTGGCCGGCGCGCCCGCGTTCGATGCAGAATCGCTGGCGATCGGCCCTGCCAAACTCGCCGATTCCTTGCATCACGCCAGTGCCTGCCTGGACATCAGCGCCGACCATCGCGTGTTGTTGTTCCGCGCATTCGACAAATCCTGCCAGACCGCGATCGGCGAACTCTACGCAGGCATCAACCACTTTTTCGTCGAGAACCGCATCCTGCCGAACTTGCAGGCTTCGGCGGCGCCACGCGCGAAGGGCAGCGGCGAGAATCGCGGGGCACAACCGGACGAGGAATCCACGCCCGCCGAGGCGCCGCACGCAACGGCGACCGATCCGCGCGGCACCACCACGCCGCGACCGTCACTGGCACAGCAGGGGCACGGTTACCACATGCCGCCACCGGGAATCTTCACGCCGCCAAGCGCTTATCCGCAGCCGGGAATGGGCGCGCGCGCGACGGTTCCGGACGACCGTGACGCCGAATTGTTCACCACCCTGCGCGAACTGCTGGCCGGACGCCGCAGCGCGCTCGGTGTTCCCGACAGCATGCCGGCAAACTCGTACGTGCCGAGCAGCAACGACCTGCAATCGGTGTTGAGCACGCTGCAGGCCAAACCGATCGCGCCGATGAGCCTGGGCGGCAAGGTGGTGCAACGTTCGATCGGCCATCTGAAACAGGATCTGCTCTCGCACCTGCGCCAGCAGTCGCCGGATGGCCAGGCGCCGCAACTGGCCGCAGAGGACTCGGACACCATCGACCTGGTCGGCATGTTGTTCGACTACCTGACCAAGAACGTGCGGCCGAACGGCAGCACCCAGTCGCTGATGACCAAGCTGCAGGTACCGCTGCTGCGCGTGGCATTGCGCGACAAGAATTTCTTCACCCGGCGTTCGCATCCCGCGCGCCAGTTGCTCAACGCCATCGCCGAGACCGGCACACACTGGCTGGACGACAGCGAAGGCCCTGCCGACCGCGCCCTGGTCGACAAGATGCAAGTCGTGGTGGACAAGGTCAGCCAGGAATTCGACGGCAACCTCGGCCTGATCGAGGGCATGCTCACCGACTTGTCGCAGCACATGCACACGCTGGCGCGCAAGGCCGAAGTGACCGAACGCCGTCATGTGGACGCCGCCAGGGGTCGCGAAAAACTGGCCGTCGCGCGCGAGCAGGCACAGCAGGCCATCACCGAGCGCCTCGCCAGGGCCAAGCCGAACAAGCTGGTGCGCACCCTGCTCGAACAGGCCTGGACCGATGTGCTGGCGCTGACCTTGCTGCGCCAGGGCGAGAACAGCGAGACCTACGCGAAGCGCCTGCAGGTTGCCGACCAGTTGATCGCCGCGACGAGCGCACGCGCCGAGGCCCCACCGGAATTGCGCGCCGAGATCGAAACCGCTCTCGATCAGGTCGGTTATCACAAGGACGACGTGCAGGCAGTCGTCAAGCGCCTGTTTACGCCGGGTGAAGTCGTCGACGGCGAAGAAGCCGTCACCAACACCGAGATCGCGATCAAGCTCAAGAGCAAGCCGCGGCTTGGCGACGATACCGCGGCACCCGCGCCGGCGCCGAAACCGAAAAAAGGCTTCGTCGCCGACAGTCCCGAGGCGCGTGCGCTGGAGCGCATCAAGACCCTGCCGTTCGGCACCTGGTTCGAATTCGTCACAAACCAGCAAGGCGACACGGTGCGCCGCAAGCTGGCCTGGTTCTCCACGCTCACCGGCAACTGCCTGTTCGTCAACCAGCGCGGCATGCGCGTGGACGAACGCACCCTGGATCAGCTTGCGCGCGACCTCGTCAAGGGCCAGGTGCGCATCGTCGAACCGGAAACCGAAACCCTGGTCGATCGCGCCTGGAAGGCGATCGTATCCTCGCTCAAGCAACTGGTCGGACGCGGCGCGGAACCTTCGCCGGCGCCCGCCTGAGCCCGTACAGCCGAGACAACGTCATGGCCGAACATCGCCGCAACCAACGCAAGCGCGCCCATCACGCCATCGCCATCACCGACGCGATCAGCGGGCATCAGATGGGCCATGTCGGCAATCTTTCGATCGACGGCATGCTGATGATCAGCGGCCGCAAATTACCGGAAGATGCCTTGTTCCAGGTCAGCTTCGAGCTGCCCAACGGCGCCACTGCGCGCAACCACACCCTGGAAATCGGCCTGCACGAACAATGGAGCGAGCAGGCCAACGTACCCGGCCAGTTCTGGACAGGTTTTCGCATCATCGACATCGCGCCGGAGGATTACAACATCCTCTACGACTGGGTCAATTCGCCCGGCGGGCAATTCGACTGAAGGGATTCTGCGGCACAATAGGCGTCTGCCCTCATCGAGCGCCGCCATGTCCGACCTTCTCGCCAAACTCTATCCCGAGCACATGCGCACGCTGCGCGCGCGCGCGGATGCGGCGCTGACTCGTGGCGGGTACGATCATCTGGTCATTGCTGCCGGCGTGCCGCGCATCGAGTTCCTCGATGATCGTCCGGCACCGTACGTCGCCAACCCGCATTTCAGGTACTGGTTGCCGGTGACCAAGGCGCCGGGCTCGTGGCTCGTGCATACACCCGGCGCGAAACCGAAACTGGTCTATCTGCAGCCGCGCGACTACTGGCATGTGGTGCCGGAAGCGCCGGCCGGCTACTGGGTCGAGCATTTCGACATCGCGATCGTGCACGAGGCGCGCGACGCGCTCGCGCATCTGCCAAAAGCCCTCGCACGCTGCGCCATCATCGGCGCGGACAACGCCGCGCTTGGCGACGCAAAACCGAACAATCCGGACGCCGTGCTCAATTACCTGCACTGGCAGCGCAGCTACAAGACCGATTACGAACTGGCTATGCTGCGCGTGGCGAGCAAGCTTGGCGTGCGCGCGCACCGCGCCGCAGAGGCCGCGTTTCGCGCCGGCAAATCCGAATACGACATCCACACGGCCTATCTCAACGCCGTTCACGAAACCGAGAACGAACTGCCCTACGGCAACATCATCGCGCTCAACCAGCATGCGGCGACGCTGCACTACATGGACTTCAATCGCGCGCCGCCGGCGCACGCGGAATCGTTCCTGATCGATGCCGGTGCGAGTTTCCACGGCTACGGCTCGGACATCACGCGTACTTATGCCGCGCCTCACGCGAGTGAGTTCCAGAAGCTGATCGATGCCGTCGACGCGGCGCAACGCGGCTTCGTGGCGAAGGTGAAAACAGGACAAAGTTATCCCGAACTGCACATCCACGCCCACCATGTGCTCGCCGGCATCCTGCGCGATCAGGACTTCATCCGCCTGAGCCCGGAAAGCGCGGTCGAAACTGGCGTTTCGTCGACATTCTTTCCGCACGGCCTCGGCCACCTGCTCGGCCTGCAGGTGCACGACGTCGCCGGTTTCCAGAAGGACGAGAGCGGCGGCACGGTCGCGCGCCCGCCCGGCCATCCGTACCTGCGCTGCACGCGCACGCTGGAGCCGCGCATGGTCACGACCATTGAGCCGGGCATCTACTTCATCGACCTGCTGCTTGGCGAGCTGAAGAACAAACCACAGGCGCGCGACGTGAACTGGGCCAAGGTCGATGCCTTCCGCCGCTACGGCGGCATCCGCATCGAGGACGACGTGGTCTGCACCGAGGCCGAGCCGGAAAACCTCACCCGCGATGCGTTTGCCGCAGCGTAAGCACGGCGGCATGCGATAATTGCGCATTCCAGCCGGATCACCCGGCAGATTGTCCGATCCCGTGAAATTCCGAATCTTTCCACACTTTGCCGCCACGCTTGTCGCCATCCTTGCCGCAAGCGCCGTGGCCGCCACCACACTGCCGGATGCGGTGAAGCCTGCAGCGAAATCCGGCACTCATGTCGCGCGCCATCGCGCGCCACTGCAGGACCCCAAGGCCGCGCGTGTCGTCAATGTCGAAGGCGTCGGCAAAGTGACCGTGTACGCGGCGCAAGGCGATCCCAGGGGCCTGGCTTTGTTCGCTTCCGGCGACGGCGGCTGGGAACTGGGCGTGTGGGACATGGCCCAGACCGCGGCAAGCCTGGGCTACGTCGTCGCCGGATTCAGCACGCCGGCGCTGCTCAAGTCACTGGATGCGGGAACCGGCGCGTGCAGCGATTCTGCCGCCGCGCTCGAGAAGATCGGCAATGAGGTGAAGACCGCGATGAAGCTGCCGCCAGACTGGCGGCCACTGCTGATCGGCTATTCGTCCGGCGCCACGGTCGCCTACGCGGCGCTGGCGCAGGCCGGCGATGCGCGTTTCTCCGGCGCGATGACGCTGGGTTTCTGCCCCGACCTGATCTACCACAAGCCGTTCTGCGAAGACACCGGACTCACCGCGGACAAGCAGCGCAAACCACCTTACGGTTTCGTCTTCAACACCGTGCCGCGCGTACCGGCGCCGTGGATCGTGCTGCAGGGCGACATCGACAAGGTGTGCAATCCGCCGGCCACGGTGAGCTTTGTGGAAAAAGTAAAAAATGGAAAAGTGGTCAGCCTGCCGCACGTGGGTCACGGTTACGGCGTGCCGCGCAACTGGATGCCGCAGTACCGCGCCGGCCTGATCGAACTGCTGCGCGCCGCCGCACCGGAGCCGCGCGTGGCCGAGCGCAATCACTGACCACTGCCACGCGATGAACGAGGAACCCACCGCCGCACCCAGCGTCATCGCCCGCCTGCGCTGGATCATACCGGTCGCATTCCTCGCAGTCACCGGATGGCTGCTTTGGCGCGAGGCCGGCGAATTTCCGCTTGAGGACATCCAGCACACGCTGATCGGCGTGCCGACCCTGCCGGCGCTGGGCGTCGCCGCGCTCGCCTTGATCGGCGTGACGTTCACGGGAATGGTGGACTGGCTGATCGCGCGCTGGCTCAAGCTCGGCCTGCACGCACGCGATTGCTTCCGCCTGGCTTTCGTCGCCAACTCCATGGCGAACACACTCAATCTTTCCGGTGCGATGGGCGCGAGCGTGCGCCTGATGGGCCTGTCCGGCCTGAAGGTGCCACTATCGCGCGCTGCCGCACTCATCGGTATGCAGGCGTTGTCCCTGTTATCAGGCTTATCCTTACTCGTAATCGCGACGCTGGCGACCAGCTCGCTGCCCTTGACCAGCGGTACTGCGCAGCGCTGGGTCGCGGCGGCAGTCCTGATCGCGGCCGCGTGCTACCTGCCGCTGTATTTCTTCCTCACGACGCGCCGCTCGCTCATGCGCTGGTTGCCGCAGGATGTCGGCATCCCGCCGCTGCGCCTGAAGATCGAGCTCACCCTGGTTTCGTTGATCGACTGGCTGCTCGCCGCGGCGACGCTGTACGCCTGCATCTATCTGTCCGGCGAACACGTCAAGCCTGGCCTGCTGCTCGGCGCGTTTGCGGGCGCCGGCGTGCTCGGCCTGGTAAGCCAGGTGCCCGGCGGGCTTGGCGTGTTCGACGGCCTGATCCTGCTCGCGCTGACCGAAGCCGGCTACGACAAGGCCGCGGTGGTATCGGGATTGATGCTGTTCCGCATCGCGTATTACCTGTTGCCTTTGCTGATCTCGCTGTACATGGGCTCTGAGATGCTCAGCGCGCGCCTGCCCCTGCTTGCGCGCCTGCGCACGCGCCTGGCCGGCCACCCGCTGTTCGGACTGCTCGGTCTGCCGGCGACCTTGCTCGCGGACTTCGGCACGCGCCTGCTCGCCATCCTGACCTTTGGCGCAGGCGCGATGCAGCTCGCTTCGGCCGCGATTCCATCGGTGAGTGAGCACATTGCCACGGTGCGCGAGCACTTGCCGATCCTGGCCGTGGAAAGCTCGAACTGGTTTTCGGTTCTGTCGGGCGTGATCCTGCTCGGACTCGCGCGCGGGATCGACGGCCGCCTGCGCCTGGCCTACCGCGTGGCGATGTGGCTGCTGCTGATCAGTGCCGCGTTGGCGATCACCAAGGGCCTGCACTTCGGCGAGGCGCTGTTCCTGCTCGCCGTGGCAGCGCTGCTGCGCGCGCGCAAACGCGTGTTCACGCGCCGTGCGATGACACTGACCTCGGCACGCACGTTCGGCTGGTTCGCGGGCCTGCTGATCTGCGTGCTGGTGTTCTTCGCGATTGGCGTGGCCCAGGTTTTGGGCGACGATTCCTTCGACCTGTTCTACGTCGGCTTCGGCGAGCACACCTCGCGCATCGGCCGTGGCCTCGCCGCCGCTTTGCTCGGATTGATCATCTACCTCATCTGGCAGGCGTTTGCGGTCAATCGCCCGAAGCTGGCGCTGCCCGACCGCGCCGAACTCGAACGCGCGCGCGATCTGTATAACGCGCACGGCGGCGGCGAATTCGCGCACCTGACCTTCATGGCCGACAAGCACCTGTTCTGGGCGGCCGACCATCAGGCCGTGATCGCTTACGGCAGTGTGCGCGACCGCCTCGTCGCGCTCGGCTCTCCCTGCGGAGCGGATGCGGCGATCGACCGCGCGATCCTCGACTTCCGCCATTTCGCCGATGCGCAAGACCGAGTGCCGGTTTTCTACGAAGTGCTGGAGCCGGATCTTTCGCGCTACCACGACCACGGCTTCGACCTGTTCAAGCTCGGTGAACTCGCGCTGGTGCGGCTCGAAGAATTCTCGCTCACCGGCAAGCGCTGGGAAGATCTACGCCAGGCCTGCAATCGCGCGCAGAAAGAAAAGCTGACATTTACCCTTGTACGGCCGCCATTCGACACAGCGTTGCTCACCGACCTGGAACGCGTCTCGGACGCCTGGCTGGCCGACAAGGGCGGTGATGAAAAGGGCTTTTCGCTCGGGCGTTACGACCCGACGTATTTTGCGTGGAGTCCGCTCGGCCTCGTGCACCGCGATGGCGAATTGATCGCGTTCGCGAACGTGCTGCCACCGTATGGCCCCGGCGGCCACGCGAGCGTCGATTTGATGCGCCATGTCGCCGACACGCCGCGCAGCACGATGGATTTCCTGTTCGCAAAAGTCATGCAATGGGCGCAGGAACAAGGCTACGAATTGTTCAGTCTCGGCATGGCCCCGCTCTCGCGCGTCGGCGACAACCCGTATGCACGCGTGAATGAACGCCTCGCCGCACTCGCGTTCCAGTACGGCAACCGCTTCTACAACTACCAGGGCGTGCGCCGCTACAAGGACAAGTTCAAACCCGAATGGATTGGCTCCTACCTCGCCTACCCGCGCGGCATCTGGGTGCCCGGACTGCTGATCGACATCGCCGCGCTGGTATCGGGCGGGTATCGGAAATTGATTACCGGCTGATCGCGCTTTTCAATTCCTGTGTGCAGGCAACGCCCCCGCAATTCCCGCGCCGAGTTTGTCGTAGTCACCGTTGTAGTGGTGCGCGCCGGGCAGAACGAGTTCGCGCACGTTCGGCTTGCCGACGATCTGCTTGCAGAAGCTGTCGTCCTCGTCGGCGCCGTGCACGCAGATCACCGGGACCTGGGTTTTGGCAATTTCCGGCGCGATGGGAATGGCGCCCTTGTGCGCGGTCGATCCAAACCAGTCGCCGACGTGGATCTCGAACACGGCCGTGTCGTCGGGCGAGATCAGCACCTGCGCGGCAATGCGCTTGCGCGCGGATTCGGGCAGGCGATTGATCAGCACTGGCGACAGGCCGGCGCCAAAGGAATAACCGAGCACGATGAAATCCGCGAGCGGATACTGCGCGCCGTAATGGCCGATGATGCGGGTGAGTGCGTCGGCCGCCTGGTCGGGCGTGCGCGTTTCCCAGAAATACTTGAGCGTGTTGAGTGCCACCACGTCAATGCCGCGCTGCGCAAGCTGGTTGGCGACAGCAACGTCCAGACCGGCCCAGCCGCCATCACCGGTGAGGATGATGCCAATGCGTTGCGCGAACGCGCCCTGCGCCGGCACGGTTTCCAGCGGCAGGTCGGCGATGTCCTGCGGCAACGGCGGTATGGCACGCGCCGGTGCGGTCAGCCAGTCGATGGCCGCAGCGAGCGCCTTGCCGGGATCGGGATTGTCGGCGTGCGCTGCCGCGAATCGACGCTTGGCAAACGCAGGCAGCCGATTCAGAACACCCACATGTCGCGCACCCGGCATGAACGGCTGCGGCAGCCACGGATTCGGCAGCGACTTCACCGGAACGACGCGGAAACCGCCCTTTCCATCCGGCGCAGTCATTGCTCCCGCATCGCCCTTGCACACGGGCTTGGGCAGGCGAAAATCCGCGTCCCAGCCCAGCGTGACGAGGGCAGTGTAGGTTCCCTGCGGCGCCTGCGCGTCGAGCACGTAGGCAAACGTGGCGCCCGCGCCGTCGCCGACCAAAATGGGATAAATATACTTGTCCAGTTTCCGGTCGCGCTGGATCCAGTGGATCATTTCCTCGAAATGTCCGGCCGGGAAAGAACATTTCGCGTCGATCGATTCCATCTGCGCCAGGTACGCGGGCAGGTCGATGCCGAGCACGAACGCGCCGGCATCGGCCTGCGCGCTTGCCAACGCTTCGGTACGCGCGTCCCATCCCTTCGCATCGGATATCAGCACGATTGCCCGCTTTGGCTCACCGGCCGGCGTGGCGACGTGCACGTTGCCAAACAGGCCAAAGTGCACGGGCACGGTGGCGGCGCGAACAAATGACGATGCTGCCAACAACAAGACACCTAGCGCGCATCCCAGGAGGGCGTTCGCCCTGAGCGTAGCGCCAAAGGCGCGATGTCGAAGGGCCACCGGCGTTTCGACTTCGCTCGCCGTGCTCGCAACGCTCAACGCGAACGGATTTTTTCCATCGCACGCCATGAGTGTTACTTGCGCGCCGCGGCCATCAGCGCCTCGATCGCATCCGGATCGTTCGGCACCGCCGTGGTAATGACTTCCGGATCGCCCTTGGTGACCACCACGTCGTCTTCGATGCGGATGCCGATGCCGCGCCATTTCGCGGCGACGCCTTTCGCATTCGGCGCGATGTACAGGCCCGGCTCGACCGTGACCACCATGCCCGGCTCGAGTTCGCGGAATTGCCCGTCGACGCGATAGTCGCCGACATCGTGCACGTCCAGGCCAAGCCAGTGCCCGGTCTTGTGCATGTAGAACTTGCGGTAGGTGTGTTCGCGGATGTTCTTGTCGAGTCCGCCCTTGAGCAGGCCGAGCTTGATCAATCCGGCCGTGAGCGTGCGCACGGCGGCATCGTGGTATGCGCCGAAAGGCTTGCCGGGCCGCACTTGTTCGATCGCCGCCTCCTGTGCCGCGAGCACAAGCTCGTATAGCGCGCGCTGCTCGGGCGAGAACCTGCCATTCACCGGATAGGTGCGCGTGATGTCCGATGCATAGCATTCGTACTCGGCGCCGGCGTCCACGAGCAACAGGTCGCCATCTCGCAACGGCGCGTTGTTGGCGCGGTAATGCAGCACGCAACCGTTCGCGCCGCCGCCGACGATCGGCTCGTAGCTGGGCACCGCGCCGCGACGGCGGAATTCGTGCAGCAGTTCGGCCTCGATCTCGTGCTCGTTCATGCCCGGGCGCACCGCGCGCATCGCGCGTACGTGCGCGGTGGCGGCAATCTGCGCCGCCTTGCGCATGACGCGCAGTTCATCGCGCGTCTTGAACAGGCGCAGGTCGTGCAGGATATGGCCCAGCGCGACGAATTCGTGCGGAGCGCGTGCGCCCTGCCTGACACGCGCGCGCACGCGATTGACCCAACCGATGAGCTGGACGTCGAACTCGGTATCACGGCCGAAGTGGTAGTAAACCCGCGAACGGCCCTCGAGCATGCCGGGCAGGATGTCGTCGATGTCGGCGATCGGGAACGCATCGTCCATGCCGTAATCGCGCACAGCGCCTTCCTGGCCGGCGCGCGCGCCATCCCAGGCTTCGCGCTCGAGATCACGCTCACGGCAGAACAGGATCGCTTCGCCGTGCTCGCGGCCCGGAATCAGCGCCAACACGGCTTCGGGTTCGGCGAAACCGGTCAGGTAATGGAAATCGCTGTCCTGCCGGTATGGATAATGGCTGTCGTTGTTGCGCACCCGCTCTGGCGCGGCGGGGACGATGCAGATGCCATCGCTGCCGACGATGCGCATCAATTGCTTGCGGCGACGGGCGAATTCCCTGGATTCAATCATGACGCTCCGGTCCAACCCCGATTGTTGCCTGGCGCATTCTAGCAGGCGCGCCGCATGCCAAGTGGCGGTTGCCTGCGCGCTTCCACAACCCTATCATCCGAATGTCCGTATCTTTCCAGTGTACCGTCTATGCCGTTAGCGAGGGGACCACGGGCCATCGGCTGGTGGCTTGTATTTTTAGCCACTGTGCTGGTCACGGCAGGCCACGCCAGCGAACGACGCTATTACTTCGACGAAATTGGCGGCGACCGCAAACTGGTGTCGCATGACGTAACCGCGCTGTTCCAGGATCGCACCGGATACCTGTGGCTCGGCACGCAATCCGGGCTGCAGCGCTACGACGGCTACAACTACCATTTGTTCCGCCACGTGCCGGACGACCCAGAGTCGCTGCCTGACAGTTTCATCACCGCCATCGCGCAAGATGCCC
>JAFEFD010000531.1 GCA_018240765.1 Pseudomonadota bacterium
GCGCGAACTCGCGGCGATGGGCTACAAGTTCCAGTTCATCACCCTGGCCGGATTCCACGCGCTCAACTATTCGATGTTCAACCTCGCCCACGGCTACGCGCGCCGGCAGATGAGCGCTTTCGTCGAATTGCAGGAAGCCGAATTCGCCGCCGCCGAGCGCGGCTTCACCGCGGTCAAGCACCAGCGCGAAGTCGGTACTGGCTATTTCGACACGGTTACGCAGACGATCCAGGGCAGCGGCGCGAGCACGGTCGCGCTGAAAGGTTCGACCGAGGAGGCCCAGTTCCACGCGCGCGAAAAGGCGGCGGCGTAACCACAAAGATTAACCGTCGCGAGCGAAGAGGATTTGCGTGCCGGAGCGCAGGAAGCGGAGTGTACTTTTGTGTACATGAGCATCCCGAGCAGCGCCGGCGCGCAAATTGTCGAGCGCAGCAGGTCAATCAAACCCAGTCCCGCGGCTTGAGGTATTGGCCAAGCCGCGCTTCCGGTGAATCCGGTTGCGGCGTGTAGCCGTATTCGAAGCGCACGCGCGGCGGCAGGCTCATCAATATGGATTCCGCACGTCCGCCGGATTGCAGGCCGAATAGCGTGCCGCGATCGTAAACGAGGTTGAACTCGACATAGCGACCGCGCCGATAGAGTTGGAATTCGCGTTCGCGTTCGACGTACGGCGTGGCCTTTCGCTTTTCGACGATCGGCAAGTAGGCATCGAGAAAACCATTGCCGACCGCTTGCTGGAAGGCGAAGCTGCGCTCGAAGCCCCATGCATTCAGGTCATCGAAGAACAAGCCGCCGACGCCACGCGTCTCTCCGCGATGCTTGAGGAAGAAATAATCGTCGCACCACTTCTTGTATTTCGCGTATACGTCTGCGCCGAATGGCTGGCACAGGTCGCGTGCGACCGTGTGCCAATGCACGACGTCCGCGTCGAACGGATAGAACGGAGTCAGGTCGAAACCGCCGCCGAACCACCACACCGGATCGGCGTTCGCGGGACTCGCCTCGAACCAGCGCACGTTCATGTGCGTGGTCGGCACGTACGGATTGCGTGGGTGCAGCACCAGCGAAACACCCAGCGCCGACCACGCCGCACCGGCGAGTTGCGGGCGCTGCGCAGTCGCCGCCGGCGGCAATCGCGTGCCTTCAACGTGAGAAAAATTCACGCCGGCCTGTTCGAACACGGCGCCATCCTTGAGCACGCGCGTGCAACCACCGCCACGCAAATCCGCCTGGGCGTGCGGTCGCATCCAGGCATCTTCGACGAATCGCGCGCCGCCGTCCGCGGCTTCCAGCGCAGCGCAGATGCGATCCTGCAAACCGCGCAAGTACATTTCCACGGCATCGCGCGGCGCGGTCATTGCAATACGCTCAGAAGTTTTCCATCGCCATGTTGCCGCTGATGTCCGTTTCCAGGTTCTGGATCCAGCTTTGGTAATTCTTGTGGATCCAGCGCTGTCCGTTTTTGACTTCGTACTTGAGGTTGCTGCTGCCGAGGTAGGTGATCTGCACTTGCTGGCGATCGTAGGTGATGCCGATCTGCACGCTGAAATCGCGGCGCGCATACGTTGCGGTCAGCTTTCCGGGTTGATCGGAGTTGATCAGCCACTCGCGCTTCACCAAGGCCTGTTTGACGGCTTTGGCAACTTGCGTGACAGTCAACTTGGCCGGCACGGCGAGCGGCGCGGGATCTTGCAATGGCACTTGCCGGAACGCCATCAGCAGCATCAGTGCGGGCACCAACCAGAGCAACGACAAACGCGAACGCAACATGGAAATCTCCCGAAGCAGGTAGTTTGAGTCCCTGGCACGCCAATCTCGCGTGCCGATGCCAATGGTAGCAAACGCATCGCCGGGCATTGCTATACTTTCGCGCCGTCATCGATCTTCTCGCGCGCTTGTCTGCCGAATTCGCTCCACTCGCCGTTACCGCCCATACCGTCACCTGCGCCGCCGGTCGCGGTCGCGCGGCGCTCGCACGCGCGCTGGCCGAGCGCAAGTCCGGTTTGCGTGAAAATGATCTTGTCGAATATCCGCTGCCTTGCTGGATCGGCCGCGTCGGCGGGATCGAGGATTCACCACTGCCGTCGGCCTGGGCAGCATGGGAATCGCGCAACCATCGCCTTGCCTGGATGGCGCTGAACACCGACGGATTTCACGATCGCGCGACGGCGGCAATCGAGCGTTACGGCGCTTCGCGCGTGGCCCTGATCCTGGGCACCTCGACATCAAGCATCGGCGAAACCGAATACGCGTATCGAACGCTCGATGCGGACGGGCGCTTCATGGTGGCGCAGCGCGAGCGCCGCGTGCACGAGACGCATGCACTCGGCGCCTTCGTGCAGCAGGCGCTGGGCGTGCACGGACCCTGTCTGACCATCGCGACGGCATGCTCGTCCAGCGCCAAGGTTTTCGCAAGCGCGCAACGACTGCTGCATGCCGGATTTGCGGATGCCGCCATCGTCGGTGGCGTCGATACGCTGTGCGGCAGCGTGTTGTACGGATTCAACGCGCTGGAACTGGTATCGCCCGAGCCGTGCCGTCCTTTCGACGCGGACCGCCACGGCCTGTCGCTCGGCGAGGCGGCCGGATTCGCCCTGCTGGAAAATGGTCAAGTGGACAAATCCGCACCGCGCCTGGTCGGCTGCGGCGAATCCGCCGACGCCTACCACATGTCGGCGCCGCATCCGCAAGGCCTGGGCGCCGAACGCGCGCTGCGCGAAGCGCTGACACGGGCCGGTTTGCGCGCGCAAGATGTCGATTACATCAACCTGCACGGCACCGCGAGCCGGCAGAACGACGAAGTGGAAGCGGCATTGATCGCGCGTCTGTTTCCCGTCACCACTACCGCGAGTTCCACCAAGGGTTGGACCGGGCATACGCTTGGCGCGGCCGGCATCGTCGAGGCCTGCATCACGATGCTCGCGATCGAGCGCGGATTCGCCCCGGGCACGTTGAATGCGCGTGTGCTTGATCCGGCGTGCGGGCCGCAGATTCGCATCGTCAACACCTCGCGATCCGTGCGCGTGGCGCTGTCCAATTCCTTCGGCTTCGGCGGCAATAACTGTTGCCTCGCATTCGCGGCGGGTGACGCATGAGTCCGGCGCTGACGATCGGCATCGAAGGCATCGGAGTGTGGTCGCCGGAATTTCCGGACTGGCCGGTGGCGCGCGCTGCACTGGGGGAAGGCGCGAAAGCCGCGGTCGATCCCGCGGCGCGCCCGCCAGCGGCGATCCTGCCCGCGGGCGAGCGCCGGCGTGCGCCGGAGTCCGTGCTGATTGCAGTGGAGGCGGCGCAACAGGCCTGCGCGATGGCGCGGCGGGATCCAGGCGACCTTGCGCATGTGTTCGCTTCTGCCTGTGGCGATATCGCGATCAACGACTACTTGTGCGCGACGCTGGCGCGTGCGCCGAACGAGGTTTCGCCGACGAAGTTCCACAATTCGGTGCACAACGCGCCGGCGGGGTACTGGACCATTGCCAGCGGCTGCATGCGCGCTTCGACCGCAGTCAGCGCGGGCGTGGCGTGCTTTGGCGCCGGCCTGTTCGAAGCAACGGTGCGCGCGCGCGTCGAATCCGAACCCGTGTTGCTCGTTGCCAGTGATGTCGCAGCATGCGGGCCATTGCGCGACGTGATCCCCAGTCGCCGCGCATTTGCCGTGGCCCTCGTGCTGGCGCCGCAATCGCCGCGCGCGCTCGCGCGCCTGCACATGCAGGCGGGCGAGGTTGCGTCCGCGCCGCCGCTCCTGCACGCTAGCGCCAACGGCAATCCCGCCGCCGCCTGCCTGCCGCTGCTGGCCGCGCTTGCGCGACGCGAACCGGGCCGGTTGCAAATGGCCGCCGGGCCTGCATTTTCACTGGACATGGAGATTTCGTTTTGACCGAACCTGGGGACGGCAGCGGCGGCATGGTGGTGATTCCGGCGCTGAACGAGGAACGCGCGATCCGCGCCGTGGCACAGGACGCGTTGGCGCATTGTGGAAAAGTGATCATTGTGGACGACGGCTCCAGCGACGGCACCGGCGCGGCCATCGCCGACTTGCCGGTGGAATGCATCCGCCACGCCTCGCCGCAGGGCAAGGCCAGCGCCTTGCAGGACGGATTCCGCCGCGCACTCGAACTCGGCGCCGACGGCGTGCTGACGATGGACGGCGACGGCCAGCACGCTGGCGAAGACCTGCCGCGCCTGCTGGCAGCGGCGAAAAAATATCCGGGCCGCATCGTAATCGGCGCGCGTCTGCTTGGTCGCAATGCCACGCCGGGCAAGAACCGCTTCGGCAACCGCCAGGCCGATTTTTGGGTGTCATGGGCCTGCGGAGCGCGCGTGGCCGATTCGCAAAGCGGCCAACGCTACTACCCGCGCGCGGCGGTGGAACTGGCGTTGACCCTGCCGCACGGGGGCTTTGTGTTCGAGAGCGAAATCCTGATCGAAGCCGCGCGTCGCGGCATGCACACGGTGTCGGTGCCGATCATGGCGCGTTACGCGGACGACCGTCGCGCCAGCCACTTCCGGCCTTTCCGCGACGTCAGCCGCATCACCGCGATGATCTCGTGGCGACTGATCCGCGAGGGATTCAAATTGCCGGGACTATGGCGCGCGTTGACGCAGACGGCGCTGATCGTCGACGACGTCTGACTAATTCTGAAGGAATCGTTGCGTGTACTCGGGCTTCTGCTCGCGCGCGAGCAGCTCGCGCAAGCCTTCGGCCGGGGTGATTTCTTCGCGCAGCACGCGCTGCACGCCGGATGCGATCGGCAGATCGAGCTGGTGCGCCTGCGCCAGGCGCACGATGGTGTCGGCGGTTTCCACGCTTTCCACGACCTGGCCGATTTCAGCGACGGCCTGCGCAAGGCCCACGCCGCGGCCAAGCGCGAGCCCGAGGCGGCGGTTGCGCGACAGGTCGCCGGTACAGGTCAGGACCAGATCACCGAGTCCGGCCAGGCCCATCAGGGTTTCCGCGCGCGCGCCGAGCGCGGCGCCGAGGCGCAACATTTCGTTGAGACCGCGCGTGATGAGGCCGGCGCGCGCGTTCAATCCCAGGTTCATGCCATCGGCGACGCCGGTCGCCACGGCGAGCACGTTCTTCATTGCGCCGCCAAGTTCGGCGCCGACCATGTCCGCGCCGGTGTAGGCGCGAAAGTGCGGCGCGTGCAGCAGGTTGGCGACAGTCTGGGCGAAATCCGCAGTTGCCGAATGCACGGTTACAGCGGTCGGCAAGCCTTGTGCGACTTCGCGCGCGAACGAAGGGCCGGTGACGATCGCGGTCGGCGCGCCGGGTAGGAGCTGCGCCGCGATTTCATGCAGGAAGCGGCCGCTCGGCGGATCGAAGCCTTTCGTCGCCCATGCCAATCCCGCGCCTGGCGGGAAGTGTGGCGCAATGTCGTCGAGCAGGTCGGCGAACGCGTGGCTGGGCGTGACGATGAGCACGAAGCTCGCCGCACGCACCGTTGAGGTGAGGTCGGCGCTCAACGCGAGCGCGGCCGGCAATTCCAGATCGGGCAGATAGCGCGCGTTGCGATGCGTCGCGGCCATGCGCGCGATCGCATCCGGATCGCGGCCCCACAGCGTGGTCGGCACGCCATTGCGCGCGAGCACGGCGGCCAGCGCCGTGCCCCACGAGCCCGCGCCGAGCACGGCGACGGAGGTTTTTTCACTCATCAACAACTAGGCGTTCGGTTGAACGCCTTCCGCGTTGCGGCGCATCTGTTCGGCGTACAGCGCCTCGAAATTGATCGGTTGCAACAGGAACGGCGGGAAGCCACCGTCCTGGATCATGTTCGACACCGCCGAGCGTGCATACGGATAAAGCACATTCGGGCAGAACGTGGCCAGCACCATGTCGCGGTTGGTTGGATCGAAACCGGCCAGGCCGAACACACCGGCCTGCTGCACTTCGGCCAGGTACGCGGTCTTGTCCGCGAGCTTGCAGGTCACGGTGACGGTGAGCACCACTTCGTAGACATTCTCGTCGAGCGTGCCGACCTGCTGCTGCAGGTTGAGCTGCACCTGCGGCTGCCCCTGCTCCTGGAAGATGTGCGGGGCGCCGGGTACCTCGAACGAGGCGTCCTTGATGTAGACCTTCTGCAAGGACAGTTGCGCGCCAGCGGCGTTGACTGGTGTGGTTTCGTCGGCCATGGAAAACTCCGGAATGCGTTGCGCATGGTAAAAGGGCGCGGATTATCCCATGATGCGCTACTCAACGCACCTGCATTTCAGCAATCGTCCCTGATCGCGAAGATCACAAAGCGGGGATCCGTGCCCGCATTTTTCAATCCCTACTTGTTGCCACGGGCCGTTGGCAGGGCCGCTTCGCGCCATGCGGTCATGCCGCCGCCGAGCACGAAAACCTTGGCGAATCCGGCCTTGACCAGACGCGCCGCGGCCTGTGCCGACGTTGCGCCGGTCTTGCATACCAGCGCCACCGGCAATTCGCGGACTTTGGCCAGATCCTTGTTTTCCGGATCGAACTGGCTCATCGCGACATGGCGCGCGCCGGCAATGTGGCCCTTCTCGTAATCGGCGGCGCTGGACACATCCACCAGCAAGGGACTTTCGCGGTTGATCAACAAGGTCAGCGCACCCGGGGTCAATTCCTTGAAGCCGCGAAAGCGGCGCGCGATTTCATTGCCGATGATCGCCGCGATCAGGCCGGCCAGGGCGAGCCCGAGAAACGGATGATGGCCGAGGAACTCCGGCAGACGTTGCAAAAACTGGGACATGAGCGCGGACGTGCGGGGAAAGGCCGCGGATTATGCGGCAGCATGCCGGCGCGCGCCAGCGCTTACGGCGTCGCGTGCTGGGTAATGTCGGGCAATCCGGAGACCAGCAGCCAGTGTTTTTTTCCCTCGTCGTAACGCCACAACTGGTTGTCGACGATGCCGCGTTCGACCTGGGTGTTGACGTTGACCAGACTGATCTTGACGATCTGGCGCACCTCGTGGGGACCGACCGGCACCACCGGCTGCTCGATGTAGGATGCGAAATGCACCTGCTTGTAGCGGTCGATGTCGAGCTGGGTCAGCGGATGCTTCTTCAGGGTTTCCGGATCGACGAACGGAACCGCCTGGTTGATGTCGCCCCAGCGGATCGCGTTGGCGTAGGCATTCAAGGTCAGCTCGAGCGCGCGGCTTTCCGATTGCGCAGTCATCGACGTGCAGCCGGCCAGCAAGGCGAATCCGCAAGCGAGCAGAATTGTGCGCATGATCGAGACTCCGGTGGCGTTGCGGCATTGTGCCGCAAATTTTCCGACACTTCAGGATTTGGCGATCGCCACAAAGCGCGCCTGCAACGTACACGCATCCGCTCCGTCGGCCAGCGCAACGCGACAATCCACGCTCAGGCGCGCGCGTCCGCGCGCGGCGAGCGTGGATGCGAAGGCATCCCAGGATTCGCCCTCGGCGAGCCGTGCCTGTGCGGTGAAGTCTTCCCATACCGGCGCGAGGTAGCGAACCGCGCTGTCCTGCACATAGACATCGCACTCCTTGCCGAACGCGCGCAGCTTGAGCACGATCACGCCCCAGCCGGCCAATGTGAGCAGACTCACCAGGCTGCCGCCGAAGGCACAGCCCTTGTCGTTGATGTTCGGCGCGAGCGGCGCGGCGATGGCCAGTCGATCGCCATCGAAATCGCTCACGCGCAAATCCATGGCGCGCGCCAGCGGGATGTCGGCAAGCAGATGGCGCTCGAATTCGGCGATGGCGTCGGACATGGCCGCGCAGTGTGGCCAGTTCATTGCGCAGGCGCAAGCTTGGGTTAGCATGCATCCATGCACATGGCGCGATTGATCGAAAGCAACGGCCCGCTCGCCGGCGCGAGTGTGATCGTGACACGTCCGGCCGCAACGTCGGGGCCCTTGCGGCGGCGCATCCATGCACTCGGCGGCGTTGCCATCGGCCTGCCGGGCAGCGTGCTGCGCGCGGCGCCGGATCACGCGACGATTCGCGCGGCGCTGGTTGCTGCGCGCGCGGCGGAAGTTGCCATCTTCGTCAGTCCCGCCGCGGTGAAATTCGCGTTCGCGGTGCATCCGAAATTACGCTTTGCGCGCGCCACGCAGGTATGCGCGGTCGGCGCCGCGACCGCGCGCGCCCTGCACCGGCGCGGCATCCGCGATGTGGCATGGCCGCGCGAGCGCCAGGACAGCGAAGGCCTGCTCGCGTTGCCTGCGTTGCAATCCTTGCGCGGTCGGCGCGTGGCGCTGATCGGCGCGCCGGGTGGCCGTGATCTGCTCGCACAGACGCTGCGCAACCAGCGCGCGCGATTGACGCGAATCGACGTCTATCGGCGCGAAGCGCCGCGGTATTCTGCGCGCCAGCTGCAAACGCTGGAACAGGCGCCTGCGCCGCTGCTGTTGCTCGTGTCCAGCGCCGAAGCGCTCGCGAACCTGCATGCGACACTGACCTTGCACCTGTTTGCGCGCCTGGCGGCGGGTGAAATCGTGGTCAGCAGCGAGCGCCTGGCCGCGATCGCGCGGGACAGCCTGTTCGCGAACGTGCATGTCGCCGCGAGTGCGGCGCCAGCGGATTTACTGACCACTGCATGCGCCGCGCTGGCACGGCATCGCCTGTAAATGTGCATTTCGCGCTAGCATTGGCGCATGGACGAACCGGATCCCGCCACACCGCAAACCCCGCGCCGCCGCGCACCGCTTGTCATTCTTGTTCTGCTGCTGATCGTCGTGGCGGGCGGGTTCGCATGGTGGCGTTACGCGCCGCACCGCGATACCGCGGCGCAAATCGCCGCCCTGCAAACCCAGGTCGATGAACTCGGCCACACCGTCGCGCGCGTACGCGGCAATGCCGACACCTTCCGCGCGCGCCTGGACGACGGCGACAAGGTCGATGCCTCCGTGCGCCAGCAATTGCTCGCGCTCGGCCAGCGCGTGCAATTGGCGGAAGACGCGGTCGCCAACCTCGCCGATTTGCGCATGTCCGGGCACGACGCGCTGGCGCTGGACGAAGCAGAACTGCTGCTCACGCTCGGTGGTGAACGGTTCACGCTATTCCACGACGTGCCGGCGGCAATCGCCGCGTATCGCGCGGCCGATACCGCGCTCGCCGAAGTCGACGACGCGGCGTTTTCCATCGTGCGCCAGAGCATTGCCGGCGAAATTGCCGCGCTGAATGACCTGCACGCTGCCGATCCGTTCGCGCTTGCCACGCGCCTGTCGCGCCTGCGCGCACAAGTCGCCGGATTGCCGCAGGCCGGACGCCTGCCGGCCGTACCTGTCGAAGCCAACGAATCCACGTTCTCCCGCCTGTTCAGCACGTTTGTGCAGGTGCGCCGGGACACCAGTACCGCGCAGGCGCAAACCGTGGTGCGCGATGCCGCGCTGGCCCGCGACCTGGTCCAGCTCGATCTGCGCGCCGCGCAGGCGGCGGCACTGGCACGCGACGATGCCGGCTTCCGCACCGCCGTCGCCGAGGCGCGCGCGCAAACCGGCGCTGCGTTCGACGCGCAGGCGCCGCAAACGATCGCCTTCGACAAGGAACTGGATGCCATGGCCACGGCGCAACTCGCGCCGCCGGCGCCGACCATCCTTGGCGTCGCGCTGAAGGACCTGCGCAATCTGCGTGCCACCCACGCGCTCGCCGCGGCCAAGGCGGCAGGCCGGCACAACGAGGTGAAAAAGTGAAATTGTGGATAATCATGATTGCCCTGCTTGCGGTTGCCGCCGCGGCGATCTGGGGCTGGCAGATGCTCGCCGCCGACCCAGGATTGCTATCGATCCGCATCGGCCATACCCACATCGATACCACGCTGGTCTTTGCGGTATTCGCCTTGCTGGCCACATGGATCGTGCTCAGCCTGCTCTGGCGCGGCCTGCGCTGGCCGTTGCGCGCGTGGCAATCGCGCAGCCGCAGGCGCAGCCGCGAGCGCTTCGCCACCGGCCTGACCGCGCTTGCGGAGGGCGATCACCGCCGCGCCTTGCAGGCGCTCGAAAAGGCATCGCGGTATCCCGAATTGCATGCGCCGGCCCTGCTCGCGAGCGCGCGCGCCGCGCACGCGCGCGGCGACAGCGAGCGCACCGAGACGGCGCTGGACGAAGCCTCCAGACACGCGCCGGCCGCGGCGCTTGCGCTGCGCGCACAGTTCCTGCTCGAACACGGCAATGCCGAGGCCGCGCTTGCCTTGCTCAAGCCACGCGCCGACCAGAACGACCTGCCGCCGGTCGGCTGGCGCCTGCTCGCCGAGGCGGCATTGTTGACCGGCGACAACGCGCTCGCGTTGCGTGCCGTGGATGCGCTCGCATCTGCGGATGCCCTGACTCCGGAAGCGCTGGCCGCCCTGCGCACACGCGCTCTTGCCGCCGCGTTGTCCGCGACGCCGGACAGCGATGCACTGAGTGCGTTGTGGTCAGGATTGCCGCGCACGCAACGCGCCATGCCCGAGGCGATCGCCGCCTATGCGCGCCGCGCCGCCGCGCTCGGTCAACCGCTCGCGGCAATGGACGAAATCGAGTCTTCCGTGCGCAAGCAGTGGTCCGAGCGCCTTGTCGCCGTTTGGGGCCAGCTCGGTCCCGCGCATGCGGACACACGCCTGGCGCGCGCCGAAGGCTGGCTCGCCGCGCAGCCCGACAGTCCGGCGCTGCTGCTTACGCTCGGCCGCCTGTGCGTGCAGGAAAAACTCTGGGGCAAGGCGCGCGAGTACCTCGAACGCGGACTCGCGCATGCGCCGTCGTCGGCGTTGTGGGAAACGCTCGGCGAATGCATGAGCGGGCAGGGCAATACCGCGAACGCGGCAGTGTGCTATCGCAACGCGTTGCGCATCGCGCGCGGCGAATCCACGCAGGCATTGTCGGACGCGGCGCGTGCTCCGCTGGACACACGCGCGACCATTGCCGAGGAACGCGACGCGCACGGCATGCCACGGTTGGCGATTCCGAAAGAAAATTGATCAGCGATACTCTCGACCGTAAACCATAGTGGAGACGAGGGATGAAGAGGGTGATTTCGCGTGTTCTGTTGCTTCTGGTTCTGACCTTCCCCTCGTTGGCGCCGGCCGTACCGGCCCCCAGCCATTACCTCTTCGTCTGGGCGATGCAGGCCAAGCATCCGCAAGCCTCGGCGATGACGATGACCCCGGCCGATATTCCGTCACGGCGCAGCAAACTCGGATTGGGCAAGGATTTTCTCGCCGTGTTCGACGTCGGTCCCGGATCAGGGTTCGGCAAACTCGTTGCGATGCTGCCCGTCGGCGATGCAGTGGAAGCCCATCACACGAACTATGCGGAGCCGCCCGACCATTTCCTATATGCCAACGACTGGCTCGGGAACGACACCTACGTCTTCGATCTTCGCGATCCCGTGCATCCGCGACTCGCGCGCCAATTCGGCAGCGTCGGCGCTTACGGCTATCCGCACTCTTTCGCGGATCTTCCTAACGGCGACACGTTGGCGACCTTCCAGTATTCCGGCGGATTCAATCACGCGGCAGGCGGACTGGTGGAGTTCGATCCGCAGGGCAAAGTCGTGAGGAAGGTTTCGGCGATCGTGCCGGGGCATCCCAATATTCGCCCCTACAGCCTGGCGATCGCTGCCAAGCTGGATCGTATCGTCACCGGCAGCGCGGACATGATGGGGGCACAGGTCAGCCATGTCGCGCAGGTGTGGCGGCTCTCCGACCTGAAGCTGCTCAAGACCATGCCGCTGCCCGCGGCACCCGACTGGATTTACGACACGGCGGCCGATGCATCGGAGCCTCGGCTGCTGGCCGACGGCAAGACCGTCGTGGTGCCGACGTTCAACTGCGGCCTGTTTCTGGTCCGCAATCTGGCGGGCGACGATCCGACGCTGCAACATGTCTATGACTTCGGCTACCGCGGCTGCGAAGTGCCGGTGGTCGTCGGCGACTATCTGGTGGAGACGATGCAGAGCGGGCACGCGATCGTGAGTCTGGACCTGCACGATCCCGAGCATCCGCACGAAGTCGACCGCATCCTGCTGCCGCCGGACGAATATCCGCACTGGCTCGCGCTCGAGCCGGGCGGGGATCGTCTGGCCATCACCGGATATGGCGCGCTCAACACCCGGGTACGTTTCGCCACGATCGATCGCCGTACCGGCAAGCTGACACTCGATGCGACCACGATCGACATGACGCGAGCGTGGCCGGACGGTTGGCAGGGCAGCGCCATTCCGCACGGCGTCGTTTTCAGCAATCCCTGAGGGTTGCGACCGGAAGCAATCAGTGTTCCACCGCACACGCCGGTGCTGCTCAGATATCCCCTTCGCTCGCCCAACCTTCGCCCGTGCCGCGGTTGTATACAAAGTCGTTGGATAGAACCGTGCCGGCGGGGATCGATTCCTGCTTCGCAAGCTCGGCGTAGAGGGGCGTGAAGTCCGGCGCGGTCGCATCCATCAGCTGCCGGTAGCTGTCGATGACGAAATAGGTCTTCTGGTAGGTGTCGATGCGGTAGCGCGTGCGCATGATGCGCTTCAAGTCGAAGCCGAGGCGGTTCGGCGCGTGCGACTCCAGGCAATGGATCGACTCGCCCTTCGAGCTGACGATGCCGGAGCCGTAGATGCGCAGGCCATCATCCTGCTTGATCAGGCCGAATTCGACCGTGTACCAGTACAGGCGCGTGAGGTTCGCCAACGCGTCCGCGCCGATGCCGTGAGCCTTGACGCCGCCGGCGCCGTAGGCCTGCATGTAATCGGCGAACTCGGGTTGCAACAGCAGCGGCACGTGGCCGAACAGGTCGTGGAAAAGATCCGGTTCGCTGATGTAATCAATCTGATCCGGGCGCCGGATCCACCAGGTCACCGGAAAACGCCGGTTGGCGAGGTGATCGAAAAACGTGAGTTCCGGCAGCAGGCCTTCGACGCCGATCAGCTCCCAGCCGGTCGCCATCTTCAGCACGCGGTTCAAGTCATCGAATTTCGGAATCGCATCCGGCGTCATGCCAAATCGTTGCAAGTTCGTGCCGAACTCGCGCGCGGCGCGGCCAACGAGAATCTTCTGCTGGCGCTCGAACAGCCGCGCCCACGTCGCGTGGTCGTCGCGGGAATAGCTCGCCCACGGTTGTTCGACCACTGTAGTGGTATACACCGGGACGCTGCCCTTGTCGGTTTGCAGGTGTTCGACGCGGCGTGGCTGGGCGTTCATGGGCGAAGTCTAACACCGGCTCAATGCAGGGTCTGGCCATCGTCACGCTGGCGCGGAAAGGCCACCACGTTGTCGCCGCCGACTGGGCGGCGCGGGCCGTCCCAAAGTACAGGAACGTTATCAGGTCTTGGCAAATCGAATTCCGGATCCACAGCCTCGCGTTCGGATTCTTCTTCCTCGATTTCCCAGCTGTAGCGTTTGCGCGGCGGCTGCGGATCGCGCCCGTGCCACAGAAACGCCGCGATGATCCCCGCAATCGCGCCGAACAGGTGGTACTCGAACGACACCTGCGGATCGCGCGGCAACACCGTCATCACCATGCCGCCGTAGAGAAAGAACACGGTCAGCGCGATCGCGATGGCGAGGCGATCGCGGCGCAACAGGCCCATGAAGAACAGGAAGAACATGAGGCCATGCGCGATGCCGCTGATGCCGACGTGGATCGACGTTCGCGCCCACAACCACACGCCGATGCCGGAAACGATCCAGATGAACGGCAAGGCGGGGCGCGTGGCGCGCGGATAGGCGTACAGCGCGAGTGCGGCGAGCAGACCGAGCGGCAAGGTGTTCGACATCAGGTGCGCGAACGAGGCATGCACGAACGGCGCGGTGAGGATGCCGATCAGGCCATGCGCATCGCGCGGACGAATGCCGAGGTCGTCCATGTTCCAGCCGAGCACGAATGCGCCGAGCCAGGCCAGCCAGATGCCAGCGACGAGTCCCATCGCGCCGACCA
>JAFEFD010000532.1 GCA_018240765.1 Pseudomonadota bacterium
CAGGTCAGCAGGCGCTGGATGCGACCGAGCCGATCCTCGGCAAGCTGGCCGGTCGCGCCCGGCAGGTAGCTGTCCGGGTGCTGTGCCAGCCAGTCCATGTACGGCAGCAGGCGGTAGGCATCCATGCCCATCGCGAACAGGCGTCCGCCGGCGCCGCGCGCACTGTCGAGCGCGCGCACGATGGCGTCGTGGTTCGGCAAGCCGAGCGCTGCATCGAACAGCCAGGGCGCGTCGCAGAACTGCACGCCGTCCAGATCGCGATCCAGGCCCGGGTTGTAGTTGCCGGCGTAGATATGCGAGGTGGCGAACACCGGGATGTTCGTGTAGCCGGCGAGCTTGAGTTGCGGCAGCAGCAGGCGCGCCTGTTGTGGACGCATGCTGATGAAGACGCCGGTATCGACCGGTGCTGGCGCAGCGGCTCCGGGCACTGGCGCGACCGGCGCTGCGCCGGGCAGGGCAGGCGCGGCGCTCGACGTCGGCACGTCACCCATGGTCTGCCGGATCAGCGCCGAGAAATTCACCTGGTTGTCCTCGATGCGCGCCTCGCCGAGGATCTGCCCGTTGCGGCCCTGGAATTGCGCGCGGAACGCGAGTGCGGCGCGTTCGGCCCAGTCTTCCGTGGCGGTGATGACGACAGCGTGGCTGATGCCTTGCTGCAGCATGTATTCCGCGGCCTGCGCGGCTTCTGCGTCCGGATTCAATCCGAACGCGGCGCTGCCGTGCGGTGGAGCCTGCGCCCCGTCGGGCTGATTCAGAGCCAGCACCGGCACCGGCAAAACACCCTGCGCGAAAACGGCCGATACCGCATCGCGTGCGAGCGGTCCGACGATACGGTCGGCGCCGGCAGCGACGGCTTTCTGGTAGGCGGTCACGGCATCGGCGGGATTGCTGCCGGTGTCGTAGACCAAGATCGGCGCACGTTGCGGCGTATCGTCGGCAAAGTAGGCGGCGAAGAAACCGTCACGCACCGGTTGCGCCACGGCCATCAGCGGGCCGCTCTCGGGCAGCAACAAGGCGATGCGGTGTCCCGGCGCATAGCCTTCGCGTTGCAGCGATTGCGATCCTTGCGGGATCAGCGTGCCGACCGGCTGGTTCGGGTGCAGCACGACGACCGGCAGGGCGCTTCCGCCGGTGCGCAGCGCCTGGTCGATCCACGGCCGCAAGGCATCGCCGGGTTGCAGTGCTGCGGCTTCATTGCGCAGCGCGTCCTCATTCATGGTCTTGAGCGTAGCGACGATCTGAGCCTCGTTCTGCGCGCGATCGTTGCCGCCGAGCAGGCGGTCGAGATCGGCACGCGTGCGCGCGCTGTCCAGCGCGTCGCCCTGCGCGGCTTGTGCGCGTGCGCGCAATTCGAGCGTGCGCAGACGCAGCGGCGTGGACAAGTCCGCATCGGAAAACCGCAAGGTCTTCAGTGCAGCGGTTGCATCGTGCTGCGACAACGCCACTTCGGCCGCGAGCAGGTCGTAGCGGACGGGCTCGTCGCCTTGCAGGCCGTGGCGGCGGATGTCCGGCAGCGTGCGCGCGACCGCGTCGATCTCGCCGTTTTGAAGGTACGCTTCTGCCGCGCGCAGCCGGTAGTACGCGCCATCGCGCGGATGCGCGTCGGCCAGCGCCAGGAAATCGCGCGCGGCTGCGTCGAAGTTGCCCTGGCTGTAATCCAGGTCGGCCGCAGCCGCATCGGGTGCCTCTTCGCGCGGCGCGCCGACCTGGGCGCAGCCGGCCAAGAAGGCGGCGATGCAGCAAAACAAGACCGGCAACCCGCGTCGCAAACTCATGGTCGCATTCCCGAGACACGAAACCGAATGATAGCGGATCGCGCTAAGCTAGACCGCAATGAATCAGCGTCCTGCGGGCAAACTCTTCGTCGTGGCCACGCCAATCGGCAACTTGGCCGACCTGTCGGCCCGCGCGCGCGAGATTCTTTCCGGAGTCGACCTGATCGCCGCCGAGGACACGCGCCATAGCGCGGCCCTGCTCGCGCAGTTCGGCATCACCACGCGCACGCTCGCCCTGCACGAGCACAACGAGCGCGAAAAGTCCGCCGAGCTCGTGCAACGCCTGCGCGAGGGTGCTCAGATTGCGCTGATCAGCGACGCCGGCACGCCGTTGGTCAGCGATCCTGGCTTTCGCCTTGTGCGCGCGGCGCGCGAAGCGGGCATCGCGGTGAGTCCGGTGCCCGGCGCCTGCGCGTCGATCGCCGCGCTGTCGGCGGCGGGACTGCCGAGCGACCGTTTCGTGTTCGAAGGTTTCCTGCCGGCCAAGTCCGCGGCGCGGTGCGCGCATCTGCAAACACTCGTCGGCGAAGCCCGCACTTTGATCTTCTACGAGTCCAGCCACCGCATCGAAGAGTGCCTGCGCGATTGCGCCGGCGTTTTCGGCGGCGAACGCCACGCCGTGCTCGCGCGCGAGCTGACCAAGCTTTACGAGACCATCCTCGACGGTACGCTGGCGCAGCTGTCCGCGCGCGTGGCATCCGACGCCGACCAGCGCCGCGGCGAATTCGTGCTTCTCGTCGCTGGCGCGGATGCCGGCGAGGATGCGGCGAAACTCGTCGAAGGCCGGCGCGTGTTCGAGATCCTGCGCCGCGAACTGCCGCCCAGCCGTGCGGCAAAACTCGCGGCGGAAATCAGCGGCGCGCCGCGCAAAGCCCTGTACGACAGCGGCAAAGATGCGGAGGACCAGCCATGACCCCAGACCTGCTGCAAGATGTTGCTGCACGCGCGAGCGCCTACCTCGGAGGCCTGGATGCACGCAAGGTCGCGCCGGATCCGGCTGCCGTCGTTGCGCTCGATGCATTCGACGATGCGTTGCCGGAAACACCCGACGATCCATGCAAGGTGATCGACATGCTCGATCGCTACGGCTCGCCGGCAACGATGGCGATGGCCGGCCCGCGTTTCTTCGGCTTCGTGATCGGCGGTTCGCTGCCGATTGCGCTCGCCGCTGACTGGCTAGCCGCCGCGTGGGATCAAAACACGGGTTACTACAACATCACGCCAGCGACCGCGCGCATCGAGCAGGTTGCGTTGCGCTGGCTGCTGGAGTTGTTCGATCTGCCGCGTTCGGCCGGTGGTGCGTTTGTCACCGGCGCGAATGTCGCGAACTTCGTCGGACTGGCAGCGGGTCGCCATGCCGTGCTCGAACGCGTCGGCTGGAACGTCGAAGCCGATGGATTGTTCGGCGCGCCGCCGATCACCGTGATTGTTGGCAACGAAGCGCACCCGACCTTGATCAAGGCGCTTGGCATGCTCGGGCTCGGGCGCAATCGTGTCGTGCGCGTGCCCGTGGACGGTCAGGGGCGCCTGCGCGCGGGCGCGCTGCCGAAGATTTCCGGACCGACGATCATTTGTACACAAGTGGGCAATGTGAACACCGGTGCTTGCGATGACGTTGCCGCGGTGCGTGAGCGCGCTGGCGACGCGTGGATACATGTCGACGGTGCGTTCGGCCTGTGGGCACGCGTCGCGCCGACTCGAGAGCATCTTGTGCGCGGGCTCGAAGCGGCGGATTCCTGGGCGACTGACGCGCACAAGTGGCTCAACGTGCCCTACGACAGCGGCCTGGCGTTTTCGCGCGATGCCGATGCGCTGCGCGCGGCGATGGCGATCACGGCGGAGTACCTGCCGACCACGAGTCCGTGGCGAAATCCTTCGGATTACACGCCAGAGCTCTCGCGGCGCGCGCGCGGTGTACCGATCTGGGCCGCGTTGCGCTGCCTTGGTCGCCGCGGTGTTGCCGATCTTATCGAGCGCTCGTGCCGGCACGCGCAGCGTTTCGCCGAAGGCCTCCGTGCCGCCGGATTCGAAATCCTCAACGAGATCGCTTTGAACCAGGTCATGGTGGCGTTCGGCGATGCCGATCGCACGCAGCGTGTGATCGCGGCATTGCAGGCAGACGGCACATGCTGGTGCGGCATCACGGTCTGGCAGGGCCGCACGGCGATGCGCATCAGCGTGTCGTCATGGGCGACGACGGGTGCCGATGTGGAGCGCAGTATCGAGGCGATTGCGCGCATCGCGGCTGCAACGCGCTAAACTACGCGCGGAGTCGGCCAGGCAGTCGCGAGGCGTGCAAACGTTTCGAGGAAAGTCCGGGCTCCACAGGGCAAGGTGCCAGGTAACGCCTGGGCGGCGCGAGCCGACGGATAGTGCAACAGAAAGATACCGCCGATGGCCCGCGAGGGATCAGGCAAGGGTGAAATGGTGGGGTAAGAGCCCACCGCGAGCCTGGCAACAGGCCGGCACGGCAAACCCCACCTGGAGCAAGACCGAATAGGGGAGCAATGGCGCGGCCCGCGTCGCTCCCGGGTTGGTTGCTCGAGCGCAGCGGCGACGCGGCGCCTAGAGGAATGACTGTCCACGACAGAACCCGGCTTACCGGCCGACTCCACTTTTCCATTTGTCTACTTGTCCGCAAAATATACATTGCATCAGCGCTGGATCGGCCCGAACTTGAAATGCTGCGCCGCAGCATGATTCTCGGTCATCACCATCGAGTTTGAAAAACAAAAAGTCGAATGAATTCAATCGACTTTTTTTGACTCCTGAGAAACCACTCGAAATTTCGCAAAACCCGCGCTTTCCCATTGATCCGCAAGCGAATTTTTCCTTGACAGGCCTGTCTGCCCGGACTACTGTTCGCCCTTAGTGGGATTTCGTGGGTTTTGGTGGGAAATGTTCCAGGGCGAAACTGCAATCACGCTCGACGACAAGGGCCGCATGGCTCTTCCGACCGCTTACCGCGAGCTGGTCGCGAAGGCCTGCGCCAATCGCCTGGTGTTCACCTACAACCCGTTCGAGCCGGGTTGCCTGTGGCTTTTTCCACATCCCGAGTGGGAGCAATTGCGCGACAAGGTCAACACGCTGTCGGGCGTCAAGCGCGTGCATCGCGACATGCAGTTGAAGATCGTCGGCGCTGCGGCGGTGATTGAACTCGATGGCAACGCGCGCGTGCTGGTACCTGCCAGCCAGCGCAACGCGGCCGGCATCGAGAAGAAGGCGGTGCTGCTCGGCATGAACAACAAGTTCGAGCTGTGGAGCGAGCAGGCGCACATGGCCAAGATTCGCCAGAGCATCGCCGAGCACGAGTTGTCGGATGAAATGCTGGGGCTGAAGTTGTGACGGCGGCATGTCGCGCGCTGCGGACGATGCCGATGATCGATGAAGCGCACGTACCGGTTCTGCTCGGCGAAACGCTGGAAGGGCTCTACGTCGGCGACGATGGCACGTATCTGGACGCCACGTTCGGACGTGGCGGGCATGCACGCGCGGTGCTGGAAAAATTGGGTCCGCGCGGGCGTTTGCTGTTGATGGACCGCGATCCGGCGGCGGTGGCCGCGGCGCGACGCGAATTCGGAAACGATGCGCGCGTAGCAATTCGCCACGGCAATTTCGCCGATTTGGCCGATTGGGATGCGACGCTGGGCGGGCTGGATGGCGTGTTGCTGGACCTGGGCGTGTCGTCGCCGCAACTGGACGATGCGCAACGCGGATTCAGCTTTCGCGCCGACGCACCGCTGGACATGCGCATGGATCCGACCAGCGGGATGAGCGCGGCCGACTTTTTGGCGCGGGCGAACGAAAAAGAGATCGCAGACGTGTTGTGGAATTATGGCGAGGAACGTATGAGCCGACGCATCGCGCGTGCGATCGTTGCGCGGCGTGCAGACGCGCCTGTCACGCGCACCGGCGAGTTGGCGGAACTGGTCGCCGGCATCGTCGGCCGGCCGCCCTCGGGCAAGCACCCTGCCACGCGCAGTTTTCAGGCCCTGCGCATTGCGGTAAACGGCGAGATGGATGCGCTGCAACGCGGACTGCGCGCCGCGGTCGCACGCCTGCGCGTCGGTGGACGCCTGTGCGTGATCAGCTTCCATTCGCTGGAAGATCGCGCGGTCAAGCAATTCCTGCGCGACCAATCGCAAGCGCCGGCTGCACGCCGCGGCTTGCCGCCGGTTGAATCCGCACCGCTTGCGTTGCGTTTGATCGGCCACGCGCAAATGCCCGGTGAAACAGAGCTCGCGCGCAATCCGCGCGCGCGCAGCGCGGTGTTGCGCGTGGCAGAGAAAATCGCATGAAGGCAATCGGTGCCGCCATCGTGCTGTTGCTGCTCGCCGCGGTCGTGGCCAGTTCCATCGGCGTGGTCTATGCGCGCCAGCAGAATCGCCTGCTGTTCGGCGAACTCACCCGCCTGACCCATGAGCAGGATGACCTCAACACCGAGTTTGGCCGCCTGGAGCTCGAGCAGGCGACCTGGGCCGAGCCGAACCGCATCGAGCAGATCGCGCGCGGCCAACTTGGCATGGTGAATCCCGGCGCGACCGACAGCGTGGTGGTGAAGCCGTGAGCGCGCGGAGCCTGCCATGTTGCTGACCTCGCATCCGGCGCCACCGCGCTCACGCAACGACGGTGCACGAATCAAGCCGCGCACGCCACCGGTAAACACGCGCGGGCGGTTGTACCTCTTGCTCATGATCCTGGTGCTCGCAGCAACGGCCCTGATCGTGCGCGCGATCGACCTTCAAGTCGTGCGCAAGGATTTCTACCAGCAGCAGGGCGATGCGCGTTTCCTGCGTGAAGTGCCGATTCCGGTGTCGCGCGGCACCATCTTCGACCGCAACGGCGAACCGCTGGCGGTATCCACGCCGGTGGAATCGATCTGGGCCGATCCGAGCACGGTGCTGGATCAACCCGAACGCATCCCGGATCTGGCGCGTGCGCTGGGCGTCGACGCGGCCGCGCTGAAGCAGAAGCTCGAGCAGCACCAGGAACGCGAGTTCTTGTACCTCAAGCGCCAGCTCAATCCGGACGATGCGCAGGCGATCCTTGCATTGGGTATCGCGGGGGTTTCCGGCCAGCGCGAGTACAAGCGCTTCTATCCCGGCGGCGAAGTCACCGCACATGTGCTTGGCGTGACCAATATCGATGACCGCGGCCAGGAAGGACTGGAACTTTCCTTCGACGACTGGCTCGCGGGCAAGCCTGGCGCCAAACGCGTGATCCGCGACAACAAGGGGCACACGGTCGAGGACGTTGAACTGGTGCGCGAGCCGAAACCCGGCCGCGACCTGACTTTGTCCATCGATCGCCGCATCCAGTATCTGGCCTATCGCGACCTCAAGGCCGCGATCATCGAACACCACGCGCGTTCGGGTTCGATGGTGGTGCTCGATTCGACGAACGGCGAAATCCTGGCGATGGTGAACCAGCCGTCGTACAACCCGAATGCACCGGCGGCCGATCCGGCCTACCGGCGCAATCGCGCCGTCACCGATGTGGTCGAGCCGGGCTCGACGATGAAGCCGTTCACGATCGCCACCGCACTGCAAAGCGGCAAGTGGACGCCGGACACGCCCGTCGACACGAATCCCGGCACCTTCACGTTGGCCGGTCACATCATCCGTGACGTCGCCAACCACGGCCTGCTCACGGTGACCGGCGTGATCACGCATTCGAGCAACATCGGCGCCGCCAAGATCGCATTGACCTTGCCGAACGAGGACATGTACGACATGGACCATCGATTCGGCTTCGGTGAATCCACGGGCAGCGGGTTCCCCGGCGAATCGCCGGGGCTGCTGCCCGCCGCGCACACCTGGGGCGTGATCGAGAAGGCCACCATCGCCTACGGCTATGGACTGAACGTGACCACCCTGCAACTGGCCCAAGCCTATGCGGCCCTGGCCGACAATGGCCGCCTGCACCAGCCCACCTTCGTCAAGGGTGTGCGCAACCCGGCGGTCGCGGTGATCGATCCACAATTGGCGCATACGATCGTGAAGATGCTCGAGACCGTGGTCGCGCCGGGCGGCACGGCGCTGCGCGCGGCCGTGCCCAATTATCGGGTCGCGGGCAAGACCGGCACCTCGCGCCAGGCCGTCAATGGCGGCTATGAAAGCCGCTACATCTCGCTGTTCGCGGGCATGGTGCCGGCGAGCAATCCGCGCCTGGTCGCCGTGGTCGTGATCCATGATCCGCAGGGCGGTTATTTCGGCGGCACGGTTTCAGCGCCGGTATTCAGCCAGGTGATGGGCGGCGCGCTGCGCATGCTCGACATTCCGCCCGACAACGTGCAGCACTGGTATGCGGGCGGTCCTGACACCGGCGCGCCGATCCAACCGGGCAGCAAGGCGCCGGATTACGCACCCGGCGACACCAGTTACGAGGAGGCGGTGCCATGAGCGCAGTCGCCAAATCGTTGCGCGACTTGCTTGCCGGCATCGCGGACGCAAGCGATATTCGGGTGTCGGGGTTGACCCTAGACTCGCGCCGCGTGCGTGCGGGCGACGCGTTCATCGCGCTCAAGGGCGCGAGCGCGCACGGCATCACGTTTGCCCCGGCGGCGCTGGCGCAGGGTGCTTCGGCAGTGATCGCTGAAGGCCCTGCGTCCGCCGCTTCCCTGCCCGCGGATGCGCCAGTCATGTGGATCGATGGATTGCGCGGGCAGGTCGGCGAAATCGCCGCGCGGTTCTTCGATCGGCCTTCCGCGGTGTTGCATGTCATTGGCGTGACCGGCACGAACGGCAAGACCTCGATCGTGCAACTGCTTGCGGCGGCGCTGCAAGGTCTTGGCGCGCGCGCGGCGACCATCGGCACGCTTGGCGCGGGATTGGTCGGCGCGATCGAATCCGGCGAGCGCACCACGCCGGACGCGATCAGTGCGCATGGCCTGCTCGCGCAATTCCGCGACGCAGGCGCGAGCCATGTGGCGATGGAAGTGTCCTCGCACGCGCTCGACCAGGGTCGCGTCAACGCGATCGATTTCGAAGTCGCGGTGTTCACGAACCTGACCCGCGATCATCTGGATTACCACGGCACAATGGATGCTTACGGCTCCGCCAAGGCGAAGTTGTTCGCATGGCCGGGATTGCGTGCAGCCGTAATCAATGCCGACGATGCGTTCGGGCGCGAGCTGACCGCGAGCCTGCCACCTGGCGTGCAACGTTTGCGTTACGCCATGGATGCCGATGCGGAAATCCGCGCACGCAATGTGCGCACGCATGGCGATGGCTTGAGTTTCGATCTGCTCACGCCGTGGGGCGCAGGCGAAATTCACAGCGCCTTGCTCGGTCGTTTCAACGTGTACAACCTGCTTGCGGTCGCCGCTTGCCTGGGTGCGCTCGGGTATGCGTTTGCACAAATCCAGAATGCGATTTCAGGCCTGCAACCTGTCGTCGGACGCATGAACCGCCTCGGCGGGGGTGCGCTGCCGCTGGTCGTGGTCGATTACGCGCACACGCCGGATGCACTCGAACAGGCGCTGACCAGCCTGCGTGCGCATTGCGCGGGAAAACTGATCTGTGTGTTCGGTTGCGGCGGCGAGCGCGACGCGGGCAAGCGTCCACAGATGGGCGCGATCGCCGAACGCCTCGCCGATGAAATCATCGTGACCGACGACAATCCGCGCGGCGAGGATGGCGACGCGATCGTCGCGCAAATCGTCGCGGGTCTTGGCGATACGCGACGCGCACGCGTTCAGCGCGATCGCGCAGCCGCCATTGCGCTGGCGTTGCGCGCAGCACGCGCCGGCGACGTGGTGCTGATCGCAGGCAAGGGCCACGAGCCGTATCAGGAAATCGGCGGCATCAAGCGGCCGTTCGACGATGCGGATATCGCGCGCCGCACACTCGAGGTGTACGCATGAACCTGCGCCTGAGCGATGTCGCGCTGTGGACAAAGGGTGCGTTGCAGGGCGCTGATGCGGCACTCACCGGCGTGTTCACGGATACGCGCAAACCGGTCGCGGGCGGCCTGTTCGTCGCGCTCAAGGGCGAGCATTTCGACGCGCACGATTTTCTGACCGATGCGAAGCGCGGCGGCGCGGCGGCTGCGCTGGTGTCGCATCCCGTCGCCATCGAATTGCCGCAGGTCGTGGTTGCCGACACGCTGCTCGCGCTCGGCGACCTGGCCAGTGCGGTGCGCGCGCAGCGCCGCGCGCGCGTAGCCGGCATCACCGGTTCCAACGGCAAGACCACGGTCAAGGCCCTGCTCGCGTCGATCCTCTCGCAATGTGGCAAAACCCACGTTAACGCCGGCAACTTCAACAACGAAATCGGCCTGCCGCTGTCGATTCTTTCGATGCCGGAAGACTGCGAATACGCCGTGCTCGAGATGGGTGCGGGCAAGCCCGGCGACATTGAATATCTTGCCGCCATCGCGCGTCCGGAAATCGCGTTGGTCAACAACATCGCGCCAGCGCACCTGGAGCGCATGGGCTCGCTCGAAGGCATTGCGCAAACCAAGGGCGCGATTTACGCGGCGCTGCCGGCGCGTGGCGTTGCCATCGTCAATGCCGACGACGCGTTCGCCGCATATTTCATCGGCGTTGCCGGAACGCGCCACGTCCTGAGCTTCGGTGTGGAACACCAAGCCGATGTGCGCGCGCAAATTCACGGCGTTGGCGCGGCATCGCAATTCACCTTCCTCGCGCCGGTCGGTCGAATCGAGGTGAACCTGCCATTGCCGGGCCGCCACAACGTGATGAATGCGCTTGCCGCCGCGGCGCTGGCGCTCGCGTTCGACGCGCCGCTGGCGGCAATCAAACAAGGGCTGGAGACGGCGGCGCCGGTTGCGGGCCGCCTGATCCGCCATGCGATGGCGGGTGGCTGGAGCCTGATCGACGACAGTTACAACGCCAATCCCGGATCGACTGCAGCTGCGATCGCCACGCTCGCCGCCGAATCCGGCGAAACCTGGCTCGTACTCGGCGACATGCGCGAACTCGGCGCGGATGCCGAAGAACTGCACGCCCGGACCGGCGCAATCGCCAGGGAAAATGGCCTTGCGCATTTGTATACCGTCGGCAATCTGTCGCGGCACGCCAGCGCAGCGTTCGGTGCGGGTGCGCGGCATTTCGCCAGCCAGCAGGAATTGATCGCGGCACTCGCCGCCGCTGCGCATCCAGGCATCGTCATGCTCGTGAAGGGCTCGCGCGGCTCGGCGATGGAGCGCGTCGTACAGGCACTGATCGACGCCGAACGCACAGGCGCCGGCGGCGCCCCAGCCGGCGGCGCAAATGCAAACCATGGAGGCGCGCGTCATGCTGCTTGAGCTCGCCGACCTGCTGCGCGGACACCTGAACGCGTTCCATCTGTTCCAGTACGTGTCGTTGCGCACGATCATGAGCGCGTTGACGGCGCTCGTCGTGGCATTGCTGCTCGGTCCGGACCTGATCCGCAAACTCGCCGTACTCAAGGCCGCGCAGGTGATTCGCAGCGACGGTCCGCAGTCGCACTTGTCCAAGGCCGGCACGCCGACCATGGGCGGCGCATTGATCCTGCTTGCGGTCGCGGTGGCGACGCTACTGTGGGGCGACCTGCGCAACCGCTATTTGTGGATCGCGCTCGGGGTCATGCTGGCATTCGGCGTGATCGGCTTCTACGACGACTATCGCAAGCTGGTGATGCAGGACAGTCGCGGGCTGCCGGCGCGCTGGAAGTATTTCTGGCAATCGGTGTGCGGTCTGGCCGCCGCGCTCGGGCTGTATTTCGTGTTGCGCCAGGACTCGCCGACTGCGCTTGCGCTGTATGTACCGCTGTTCAAGCAGGTTGCGATTCCGCTTGGACTGGGCTTTGTCGCGATCGGCTATTTCATCATCGTCGGCTTTTCCAATGCAGTGAATTTGACCGATGGCCTGGATGGCCTTGCCATCATGCCCACGGTGCTCGTCGCCGCCGCGCTCGGCGTGTTCGCCTATGCCGCAGGCCACAGCGTGTTCTCGCAGTACCTGCAGATTCCCGCCGTGCCCGGCGCCGGGGAACTGTGCATCTTCTGCGGCGCGCTGGCCGGCGCCGGCCTCGGATTCCTGTGGTTCAACGCCTATCCTGCGCAGGTGTTCATGGGCGATGTCGGCGCGCTCGCGGTCGGCGCCGCGCTCGGCACCGTGGCCGTGATCGTGCGCCAGGAAATCGTGCTGCTGATCATGGGCGGCGTGTTCGTGATGGAAACGG
>JAFEFD010000533.1 GCA_018240765.1 Pseudomonadota bacterium
CATCCAGTTTCAGCGGCACGCCAGGCGCGATCGTCGCAGCGGGGCTGGTCAAATCCAGTTTCAGGCGTTCGGGCAGGAACTCCTCGATGCGGAACGCGAAGCTTTGCGTGGCTTCCTTGCTCGCCGGGTCAAGGCGGAATTCGACCTGCCACTTGCCAGTCGGCGCATCGATCGGAATCGTCCGCGACCAGTCGAAGTAATTCAGGTTTTGCGGATCGAGCTTGGCCTGTGCATACGGTCGACCGTCTGGTTGCTTGAGGGTGACGAACAATGGCTGCGGCTTGATCGGATTGCCGTCGTAGTCGCGCAACAGCGCGGACAGGCGGATCGTCTCGCCGGGCCGGTACAGATCGCGGCCGGACCAGGCGAATACGTCAAACCATTCCTGCTTGCGGCCGGCCACGGCGAAGTCCGACAAGTCCAGCGCCGGCTGGTTGAACGGCAGGATCGACACGTCCGTGCCGCTTTTCGCGGTCAGCACCTGATCGGCCTTGAGCGTGTAGGCGAGCAACGCGTTGCCGTCCGCATCGGTCTTGCCCGCAATGACGGTGTTGCCTTTCGCATCGGCGACGGTGATATCCACGCTCGCCAGCGGCGAACCAGACTTGAGCGAAGCCGTGTGCACGAACAGCGTGTCCTTGTAGGCGCGTGTGTGCAGACCGATGTCGCTGACGAAGAAGAAACTCGTGTCGTATTGATCGCGCAAGGTTCCGGCGCGGCGCATCGCGGCAAAGTAAAGACCGGGTTTGGACAATTCGGTGATGTTCTGGATCGGCAGATACGACAAGGCGCGCTCGTTCTGCTTGCCGTCGAGCACGAAACGATTCGCGTAAACCGAATCGGCGATTTGCGTCAGCGGCTTGCCCTTGCGGCCGTACCAGCCGTATTGCGGATCCAGATCCCAGCCTGAGCGCTTGCCACTGCGCTGGTAGGCCGCGAAAAAATTCGACAGTTCGCCATCGCGCACGCGGAAGAAATCGACATCGACTTCCTTCACGTTCACCGACACCACCGGAAGGCCGCGCGATTCGCGCGCCGGCAGCACGCTGCCTTGCGAGGCGAAACCCGCTGCTGGTTCCATCGGCCCGGTGTAGACATCGCGCTCGACCGCAGTACCCAGCGTCTTGCCATCGGCTGCGGCCAGCGTGCCCTTGACGTTCACGCGATACGTCGCATCCGCCTTGACGTAAGGGAAACGCAAGGTCTTGCCATCTTCGTCCAGCGCCCAACTGCCGCTGACGACGCCGCCCTTGTCATCCTTGACATCAATCAGTGTGTCGAACGCCTGCGCGCCGGCGAGGCGGTGCGAGAACTCCAGCGCGATCGCAAGCTGGCCCTGCGACTGATCCGGATGCGCCGAGGTGAGGGCAAATGCCTGTAGCGTTTCCGGTTTCGCGGAATTCGCCGCGATCGGCGCCTTGCCCTGCACCGGCGGTAACGTGTTTTCCGGTTTCCCGCAGCCGGTGAGCAGCATGGCAAGCGCAGCCGCGACTGGCGCGGCGCGACGCAACGCAAAAGTCGAACGCATCATTGGTGATCCCCAGGGCCGGATGTAGGGCCAGTATATCCGCGCGATTGTGGCGGCAAAGTGATGAAACGTGGATACGCCGCGTCAGGCGAATGCCCGAAAACTACTGCGCGAATCCGCGGACGTCGAAACCGTTGCGGAAGATGCCGTCGGTGATGCCGGACGGCGCGCCTTCCGCGATCCAGTCGTAGATCGTCGCCTGCTGTTCGGGACTCAAGGTTCCCGGCGGGAATCCAAATGGCATCCGCGCGCCCGTCGCCGGGTTGTCGCAGTTGACCTTCTGGAACAGCAGGCTTTGCTCGGGATGATTCGGCACGACGTATTTTATGTTGTGGTCGTTGTAGCTGGTCACGTCGAACAGGTGCGCCCAGGAAACACCATCGGTCAAATCCAGATGGCCCGCGGCGCCGGATGCGGGACTGGTATGGCAATCGACGCATCCTGCCGTACCGCCATTGGTGAGGAAGTTGTCGAACAACCCCTGGATCGCCGCGCCAAACTGGATGCCGCTGAACTGTGGCGGCACATCGGCAATGGATGTGCAGCCATTCGGCAAGGTCTGCGCGAACGCCGCGAAACTTCCGGCCAGCGTACTGCAAGCGGCCAATGCCGCGACAAGGACACCATGCCGCATCTCAGACGAATCCGAGGTTGTTCGCGCCGAACTTCGTCAGGTTCGGGAAGATCGTGTTGCACTGGCTGACGGAAATTCCCATCCACTGCGCCAGCGTCGCGGCGTATTGCTCGACGCCAATGCCGGGGATCATCTGTCCGCGCGAGAAATTGTTCGGCGCATTCAAGGCCTGATTCGGGAATCCCGATATCGGCCCACCGCCATTGCTGTACAACTTGCCGCCTTGAACCCCGCCGCCAAGCGCCATCTGCACCGTGCCCCAGCCGTGGTCGGAACCCGAGCCGTTGGATTGCAAGGTGCGCGCGAATTCCGACATGGTGAACACGGTGACGCTGTTCTGCGCGTTGACGTCAGCGGGACCCATGGACGTCCAGAACGCATTGAGCGCCTGCGACAAGCTGGTCAACAAGGCGGCATGGTCATTGTTGCCGGTCATCATGCCCGAATGCAGGTCGAAACTTCCCAGCGTCACGAAATAGATTTGCCGCGTGGCGTAATTTTGCGCCACCGACAGCTTGATCATCTTGGCCACGGTCTGCAATTGCGCCGCCAGCGAATTGCCTGTCGGGAACGCGGTGCTCAAGGTCGTGCCGGCAAGGCCCGCGCTAAGCAGGTTGTTCAGGTCGCGTCCGCGCTGGAAGATCGCCGAGTAACCGCCGGCGAAATCGTTGGCATAGGTTTCCTGCAGCATCGCGTTGAGCGCATTGTCGCGCACGCTGGTGGACGAGACTCCGTTGCACGGGGTCGGATTGCACATGGCTGACAGGTTGGTCAATCCAGCCGAGGACATCTGGTACGGAATCGTGCTGGTGCCGACCTGGAAGCGATTCGCACCGGCGATCGAGATGCACGGCGACAACTGGGCATTGGCATTGCCCGGCTTGAGCGCATCGCCGCATTGCCCGCCCCAGCCCAGGGTGACGCCCTGCTGGGCAAAAGCCTGCTGCCATTGATTGGTCTGGTCGGCGTGCGAGAACAACTGCGCCGGGTAGTTGGCGGAATTCGCCGTGTAATCGCTCATCGAAATCGGCTTTACCAGCGAGCCGGCATTGACGACAAAGGCCAGATGGCCCTGATTGAACAGCGTGGTCATCTCCGGCATGGCAGGATGCAGGAAGTACTGGTTCGTGGCCGATGACGGATCGTTTCCGTCAATGATCTTTGCGCTGGCGGCGGGCAACGGCAGCGCGAGTCCGCCGGGATTGGTCGTGGCGTTGTACACGCCGCTGCGCGAGGTGGCATAGGTGTTGTAGCGCGCCGTGTCGAATGGCACGAGCATGTTCCATGCATCGTTGCCGCCGTACAGATAAACGCACACCAGGGCCTTGTAGCCGGTGGCGGCGGAGGTGTCCGCCAACGCCGTGCCCATCATGTGCAGTTGCGGCAGCAGGGCTGCGGCGGTGCCGCCACAGGCGAGGCAGCCCATGTTGCGCAGGAAATCGCGGCGGGAATTGCGTGAGATGCCCATGGCCGTCTCCTTCAGCGTTGCGTGGCGAATTCGGGAGAAAGCATGGCGACATAGATCGCCGACCAGGCTTTTTCCTGCGCGGATGCGCCGTTCAGATTGACGAGCATGCTCTTCATGGTCGCTTGCATGGTCGTGGACATGCTCCCGCAGAACAGCGCCGAGTTGAGCGTCCCCACCATCGCCGCCGGATTGTTCGAGTTCACCGTCAGTGACGACAGATCGATCAGCGGCCGATCCGTGCGTGGATTGGTCATGCCCTGATAGGCGTTTGCGGTGAACTGGTAATAGGTATTGCTCGTGGTGTAGATCGTCGACTCGTTGGTGCTCTGCAACTCCGGCGAATACAGGTTGTTGTCGGCAAACACGCCAGGCTGCTGGTAATCGGGCAGATAGAA
>JAFEFD010000534.1 GCA_018240765.1 Pseudomonadota bacterium
AACAGGTATTTGGGCGAATTCCAGCGCCCGTATTCAGTCAGGAACTTGGTGATGAACTGGGCGAAAGCCTGCGCGTCCTGGTCGACGCCGTAGAATTCCTTGCCGCGTTCCTTCATCGCCGCAGCGCGCTTGGCCTTGTCCTTTTCGTTGACCAGCACACGCGAAAAACCGGTACCGGGCGCGTCGATGAAGACCAGGTCGGACGCGTCGAGCAGACTGTAGTTGTTGTCGATCAACTGGTACGGCGCCGCCGGCGTGTGCTGGTCGTCCAGCGTGACCACGCGCTTGGGGCCGAACGCACCCATGTGCAGCCACACAGTCGACGATCCCGGCCCGCCGTTGTAGAGGAAAGTCAGTGGGCGCCTGACGCTGTCCACGCCGCTCTTGAAATAGGCAACGTAGAACATGCTCGCGGTGGGATCGTCCTTGTCCTCGTCCTTGCCGGTGAGAAGCATGGTGCCGGCGATGGCCTTGTAGTCGAGCTTCTTGCCTTCGACGCTCACGCTGCCGGAAGTTTCGACCTTCTGCGCCTTGACCGCCGACGCGACGGACGCGTCTTCGTGCTTGTCCGCTGCCGCCTTGTCAGCCGACCATGCCGGTGCAAGTGCCAGGCAACCCAGCGCCACCATCGAACTCAGGACAATTTTGCGCATCGGTATTCCCCTCGAATGAACGGCCATCCTAGTGGCGAATCCGGTTGCGGCCAATGCCCCGAAAGTCACGGGAAGCGCGACTGCTACACTTTGCCGATGAAGCCTGAAATTACCCTGATCGGCGCCGGCCTCGTCGGCGCGCTCGCCGCCGCCCTGCTCGCGCAACGCGGATTCGCCGTCACCGTGTTCGAGCGCCGGCCCGATCCGCGCATCCACGGCTTCATCGGCGGGCGTTCGATCAACCTGGCGCTGGCCGAACGCGGCTGGCATGGCCTGCGCGTTGCCGGATTGCAGGACCGCATCGGAGAGCTTGCGGTGATGATGCGCGGGCGCATGGTGCACCATCTGGATGGTCATACCGAATTGCTGCGCTACGGCCGCGACGACTCCGAGGTGATCTGGTCGGTGAGCCGTGGCGCGCTGAACATGGCCCTGCTCGACGCCGCCGAACAGGCTGGCGCACGCATTCATTTCGGACAACGCCTCGATGGCGTCGATTGGAAAACGTCCACGCTGCGCTTCGCCGACGACGCGGGATCCACGCGAACGCATGTCGCACCGGTCGTCATCGGGGCCGATGGTGCAGGCTCGGCCCTGCGCACGGCGATGGCTGCGCATTCCGCTCTTGGCGAACGTTTCGAGCCGCTGGAGCACGGCTACAAGGAACTGGAGATTCCTGCGCGCAATGATGGCGGCTTCGCCATGGAGCCCAACGCGCTCCACATCTGGCCGCGCGGCAACTACATGTGCATCGCGCTGCCGAATGCCGAAGGCAGTTTCACCGTCACGCTGTTCATGCCGAATCATTCTTCGTTGGATCAGGGAAATCCCGGTTTCGATACCGTGCGCAATGGCGCCGATGCACACGCGCTGTTCGCACGTGACTTCGCCGACGCGCTGCCGCTGATCCCCGATCTGGAAACCGATTTCGACGCCAACCCGACCGGAATCCTCGGCACGCTGTACCTGGACCGCTGGCACCTGCACGGCTGCGCCCTGCTCATCGGCGACGCCGCGCACGCCATCGTGCCGTTCCACGGTCAGGGCATGAACTGCGGATTCGAAGACGCGGTGGAACTCGCCGATCTGCTGCAGGATGCGGGAAATGATCTCGAAACCGCGTTCGTGCAATTCCAGCATCGACGCAAGCCGAACGCGGATGCGATCGCGGCGATGGCGCTGGAAAATTACGTCGAGATGCGCGACAGCGTGGCCGACGCGCATTTCCTGCTCATGCGCGCGCTCGAACGCCAACTCGCCGCACGCAAACCCGGGCGCTTCGTGCCGCGCTACTGGATGGTCACGTTCTCGCGCCTGCCCTATTCCGTCGCATTCGAGCGCGGCGAAATCCAGGCCGCCATCCTGCGCGAACTCACTGCCAACAAGACATCGCTTGATCAGGTCGATCTTGCGCTCGCCGACCGCCTGATCGGCGAGCGACTTTCTCCACTGGCAGCGTGATCAATTTGGGCAACTCGGCGAACCGGTCAAGCGCACGATCGGCTGGCTGATGTTCCAGCTTCCCGTCAGCGGTGGCACGAGTTGGATCTGCGTCGCGTAAGTGCCCTGTGTGCCACTCGTGAAACTCGTCGTCATCGTGCCTACTTGCAGCGGCTGCGTCGCGGCCCAATCGCAGAGCGGACAGAATCCGCCGATCTGGTACATCGACAGCGTGTTCGATCCCATTGTCGAGTTGGTGCTGCCGGCGACCCAGCGCGGCATGCCGAGCGCGTCGTAGAGATAGAACGTGTCCTGCTGGAAGCCCGGCAGCGCGAGAACGTCCATGCCATACCCGCTTTGCGTCGGCGCATACCACTGGCCGTCGAGGTTTGCCTGCGCCGAACCGGTATCGACGCACGCTGCCGCCGGTCCGATGCGGGTGAAGCGCTCGCTGCCGGCGTCGCCGTGCAGATGCCACGAGAACTCGAGATTGTTCGCATCGATCGGCGTGAGGATCACGTCGCCGAGTACGGAATACGAATTGACGTGTGTGCCATCCCAATTGTCGCTGAACAGCGGTGCAGTCCAGGCCGCCGCGCCACTCGCCGGTGCATCGGCCTGCGCCGCGTACCAGGTCGGCGTGCCGTCTTCACTAAATGTATACCAGTACACCGCTTGCACACCGGCGGCCTGGCTTATGAAGATGCCATGGCCCGAACGCTCGGGATTGTAGTAGGCGCCAGGCGTGGGCGGCGTGGCCGTGCCGCCCGCATCGTTGGCGAGGGACAGACTGAATTGACCGTCGCTGCCGCCGACATTCGTCGCGACGATGTACCACCGGCCCGACCCGACCGTCTGGAAGATCACCGCCTGCGCCGGCCCAGTGCCGCCTATCGACCATTGCTTGACGGCGGCGCCGATGGGTGGCGCCGCCGCGACCCGCGCCGAGCGCGCCGCCGGCGGAATGTCACTGCGCGCCAGGTAAAACGAGACGTTTGCCGCCGGGGGCATACCGAGAGTGGAAGCGGCGGGAGGACCGGTCTGGATGGTGATCTGGCGCGTGTCGGGAATATCGATGAAGCTGTGGCGCAGGCTCTCGCCCGCGGCGATGACGTACTGGCGCGTCGCATCCGCACCCAGCGTCAGCGGATCGACGACATCGTCGCCGCCGGGCGCGCGCGTAAGCGCGAACGGCAGCACCCCGGCGTGCCCGGCCATGCTGCCGCTGATCGGGATCGCGTCGATCATGACCGCACCGTAGTAGCGCCCGGGCGCCAGGGGATTGGTGACCGAACCGAGCGTCATCCGCAACGGGAAATTCGCACCGCTGGCGACATGGCCGGGGCCGGCGAGACCGTAATGGATGACGCTGCCCTGATTGACGAATCCTGGCGAGGTATACGGCAAACCGCTGCTCAGCGCCACGTTATACGTCGCGCCGGTGCTTCCGGACGGAATGTCCACGAGCGCCCACACCTGCGCGGATGCCGGCTGGTCGCGCAAGTCGACGATGCAGCGCGCGCCAACACCCTGCGCCGCGCACGCCTGTTCGGCGGAATCCGGCTGGCCGCTGCCATTGCTGTCGATGCCGGCATACAAAGTTGCCGAAGGTGACGTAGAGGCCGCGATCTCGACGATGAACACGCGGCCTTGTGATCCTCCCGGCGGCGGCGAGGAAAAACCGGATGGAGTCAGAACCGGGAACAACACGAATTGCTTGCCGGTTCCCGGGAACGTCGTATACAAATCGCTCGGCTTCGGGTCGACGCCGAGGCTCATCGAATTCAATGTTGCCGGCACCAGGCCAGTCAGTGCGAACTGCGCGTGCGGCAACGCGGCGAGGCCCGAGACGGTTAGCGTCGTGTCGAAAAATGGCTCGCCTGTCGTGAACTCGCGAAACGCCGGCGCATTGCCCGGCGATGCGTATACCGCGAGCGACAGAGCAAAGTCGGTGGCGGACTGTCCGCCGCCGGTCTTGTGCAGGACGATGCGCGCGTTCGACCAGTTTCCGGTCAGGTGCGGATCGCTGACGTCCACGGCAATGTTCAACTGTTGCGACGCTCCCGAAGCGAGGGAGAATTGCGACGGCATTACCGTGATCTTCGCATTGGCGGTTGCGCCCTGCACGCTCGCCGTCCAGGTGCCGCCACCGGACATGTCGGCGACGGTGCGCACGAAACTGCATTGGCCGAAGCAGGACTCGCTCTCGATACCGGTACGATTGAGACGGGATGGATCGCCGCCTTGTGCGGGATTCTGCGCGCGAAAATCCGCGGTACTCAGCGGCAGATAAAGTCCTGCCTTGACGGCAGCGGCTGGTTGCACGCGGCCCGCGCCGGCGTCCAGCGGCGTGGCCAGGGTGACGGCGTCCTGCAGACGCACGCTGCCGGCGAGCGCGGTTCCGAGCAGGGCCGATTCGATCTGCGCAGGACTCCAGTTTGGGTGCGCGGCAACGAGCAATGCAACCGCGCCGGCGACATTTGGCGACGCCATCGAGGTTCCGGACATGAACGCGAGTCCGTTGGATTGGTAATCCGACGACAGGATGTTCGTTCCCGGTGCGGTGATGTCGGGCTTGAGTATTCCGCCACCGAATCCGTACGGTCCGCGCGAGCTGCTCGAATTGAGGATGTCGCCGAGGCTGGCTTGCAGCAGGGCGGTGACGCCGCTGATCGTGCCCTGATGGCTGCCGGCTGTCGCAACCCAGGCCTTGAGCGCTGCGCCTTCGGTGTAGCCAAGATGCACCGCCGGCAGGTAATGATCGTCGCTGACGATGGACTCGCCGTCGCTTTGCGCATTGGCGAGGATATAGCCGCCGGCGCCGGCATGCAGCACGTTGTAGCCTTTCTCGACGCGCGCATAGATGCCGCGATCGCAGATCACGATCTGGCCGTGGAACGTTCCGGGCGCAAACGGATTGCTCTTGCCGGTCGGCGGAAAATCGCTCGGCCCGGTGCCGCACAGGGCGTTGCCGTAATTGCCGGCATAGACGATTTCTGCCGGCCCATAACCGGCCGTGTAGCCCGCGCCGGTCAAGTTCGATGGCGCATTCGCAGCGCCGGAGAAATTCCCGATCGAATTGGCGAACTGGCGGTCGTGCGTGGCATTGGCCACGGCAATCACCCACGGCGCATTCCCCGGTTCGCTCACGGAGTTTGGTCCGGGACCCTCGTTGCCCGCGGCGGCGACAACGACGATACCCGCCGCGCGCGCGTTGAACATTTCGGAGACGTCATTGCCGCCCTGGGCCAGCATCTGGTACGCGTCCTGCGCATCGCCGCCGATCGAATAATTGATCACGTCCACGTTGTCGGCGATGGCCTGGTCCAGCGCGCCAACGAGCGCAGATTCCGGACAGGTGCCGCCGGAACTGCCGGACTTGCACGCCTTGTACATGATGATGTTTGCATGCGGCGCCACGCCCGATACGAAACGCGGAAGCGAAATAGTCGTGCCCGCAAGCGCGTTGTTCATGCCGTCGCCCGCGGCGATGCCGGCGACATGCGTGCCGTGGCCGACGCTGTCGATGCCCTTCGTGCCCTCGTCGGTGAAATCGTAGATGCCGATCAGCTTGTTGTTGCAGGTCGCCTGCGCGCTTGCGCACAAGCCGTAGAAATGCCCGCGCGGATTCGCGATCGCATAACCATCAGGACCGGTTGCGGCAAACGAGGGATGCGTGGGGCTGATGCCGGTGTCGATGATGCCGATCACTACACCTTCACCCTTGGTGGCGGCGACGCCGGGGATCTGGGCATTCCATAATTTGTCGGCACCGATCCACTCCGGGCCCGCGTCGGTCATCGGTCGCAAGATGCGCTCGCGGCGCACGCCCAGGACGCCCGGCACCGTCGCCAGACGTGCAGCTTCTGCATCGGTCAGCGACAAGGCCATGCCATTGCCTGCGTAGCGATAGACCGCCCGCGGCACCAGCGCACGGCCCAGTTCCACACTACCCGCATCGAGTACATGTGTGCGCTGGACGTCGATCTGCTGCAGGTAATCTAGAGCCAGTGCCGAGCGCAACTCGCGGCGCATCGCCGGCTTCTCGCCGCCTTCAACAACGGCAAGATCCTGCGCAACGACGCGCGCATGCACATGCTCGACCAGTGGCTCGCCCTGCAGACGCACCATATACGTATGGCGGACTTCTGCAGCCGGCGCGTCAATAGCCAGCAGAGGAAGACAAACGGCGATGAGGGCAATGGCTCGGGCGAACATCGGCGACTCCACGCGATTTGCCCTAGTCTACCTTGCCTCGTGCAGGTAGGATGCGCGGCCTATGCACGAATCCGCCGACGAGCCACGAGCCTTGCTGCAAGCGCAGTCTTTGTGCTTCGCACGCAACGACGAGGCGATTTTCGGACCACTGGATTTTTCCCTGCACGCAGGCGAGACGGTGCTGATCGAAGGCGACAACGGCTCGGGCAAGACGACCTTGCTCAAGGTGCTCTCCGGCCTGCTTGATCCGACATCCGGCGATGTGCTGTTGCACGGCGCGCCATTGACGCTGGCCAAACTCTCGCACCAGGTCGCCTTGCTCGGGCATTTGCCTGGACTGAAACTCGAATTGTCGGCGCTGGAAAACCTGCGCTTCGCCACCGGCATGGGCGGCATCCGCCCCGGTATCACGCCCCACCTGGCGCTCGCCAGCGTCGGTCTGGAAGGTTACGAAGACGCACCGCTGCGCACGCTGTCGGCCGGACAACGCAAACGCGTCGCGCTCGCGCGCCTGTTGCTCGTGCCGGCCGCCCTGTGGCTGCTCGATGAGCCGTATGCGAATCTCGATCGCAGCGGCATCGACCTGGTCAATCGCCTGCTCGACCATCACGCGCGGCGGGGTGGCGCGGCGCTGATCACCTCGCATGGCGCGTATGCCTTCACGTCGGGCACTCCGCGGCGGATAGCGCTCAGGGCAACGGCATGAAACCCGGATCGACCTCCGCCGCCTGCCTCGCCCTGCTGCGTCGCGACCTCACCCTGGTCTGGCGCCGGCGCGGCGACGCGCTGAATCCTTTATTGTTCGCGATCATCGTGGTCGCGCTGTTTCCGTTCGCACTCGGACCGGAAACGACGGTGCTCGCGCGCGTTGCCGCGGGCACGATCTTCGTCGCCGTGCTGCTGGCGATGCTGTTGTCCCTGGATGCGCTGTTCCGCAGCGACCTGGAGGACGGCTCGCTGGAACAACTCGTCGTATCGCCGCATCCGCTGGCATTGCTGCTCGGCTGCAAGATTTTCATTCATTGGCTGACGACCGCGCTGCCGCTCATCATCATCGCGCCGCTGCTCGCGCAATTGTTGCAATTGCCGCCGCAGGTATTGCCGGTGCTGCTGACCGCGCTCGCGCTGGCCACGCCCTTGCTCAGCCTGATCGGTGCGGTGTGCGTTGCCCTCACCGTCGGCATGCGCCGCTCTGGTATGCTGTTGACCCTGCTCGTGCTGCCGCTGATCGTGCCGGCATTGATCTTCGGCGCTGGCGCCTGCAATGCAGCCCAGGATGGATTCGCCCATGCCGCGCCGCTGCTGTGGCTCGCCGCATGGCTGGTATTGTCGATCATCGTTGCGCCGCTCGCGGCCGCGGCGGCGTTGAAAATTTCGTTGAGTTGAAATGAATCCGCTCGTCCTCTGGTTCCACAAGCTCGGCTCACCACCATACTTCTACCGCTTCGCCGGGCGCTGGATTCCCTGGCTGTATACGGTCGCGCTCGTTGCCGCGGCATTCGGCTTCTATGGCGCGCTGTTCACCGCGCCCGCCGATTATCAGCAGGGCGATTCGTTCCGCATCATGTACGTGCATGTGCCGTGTGCGTGGATGGGCCTGTTCGCATACCTGTTCATGGCGGCGAACGGATTCATCGCGCTGGTGTGGCGGATCAAATTGTCGGAAACGCTCGCCATGGCGAGCGCGCCAGTCGGCGCCGCTTTCACTTTCATTACGCTGGTCACCGGCTCGCTGTGGGGCAAACCGACCTGGGGCACCTGGTGGACCTGGGACGCGCGCCTGACGTCGGAACTCGTGCTGCTGTTTCTGTACTTCGGCGTAATCGGCCTGTACCACGCGATCGAGGACCGCCGTCAGGCCGCGCGCGCCGCCGCGTTTCTCGCCCTGGTCGGCGTCGTCAACCTCCCGATCGTGCATTACTCGGTGATCTGGTGGAACACGTTGCACCAGGGCCAGACCGTCAGTCTCATTGGCCCTTCGAAGATCGCACCGAGCATGCTGTGGCCGCTGTTGACGCTCGCGTTCGCGACCCACATCTTCTTCTTCGCAAGCCTGTTCGCGCGCGCGCGCGTCGCTCTGCTTGAACTCGAGTCCGGCAAGGAATGGGTACGCGCGCTGCTGCCAGTGACGGAAACATCCCATGACTGACTTCTTTGCCATGCACGGTTATGCCGCCTATGTCTGGTCGGCCTATGCCGTATTCGCCATCGTGCTGTTCGCGGATGCCATCGCTCCCGTGTTTGCACGCCGCCGCATCCTGCACGACATTGCCGCACGCGCGCGCCGCGCCGCATCGAGAAAATCGTCATGACTCCCACCCGCAAGCGCCGCCTGATCGCGGTAAGCCTGATACTTGCCGCCATCGGCATCGCCGCGGCGCTGACCGTGCTCGCGCTCAGCCGCAACATGAGCTATCTGTTCTCGCCCAGCGAAGTGCTCGCCGGCAAGGCGCCGGACGGCGCAAGTTTCCGCCTTGGCGGCGTCGTGCTCGAACATTCGATCAAGCGCGCGCCCGGCTCGCTGACCGTGGATTTCATCGTCACCGATCGCTTCCGCGAAATGCCGGTGCAGTACACCGGCGTGCTGCCGGACCTGTTTCGCGAGGGCCAGAGCATCATCGCCACCGGGCAAATGCAGGATGGCCATTTCAGCGCGCGCGAAGTGCTGGCCAAGCACGACGAGACCTACATGCCGAAAGAAGTCGCCGACGCCATCGCGAAGGCAAAGGCGGCTGAAGCGGCGCAGCACGCCGGGAATCCGCATTGATTCAGGTCAAGCCTGGCGTACGCGCTCGCCACGGCAGAGGTCTATAATCGTTTCCAGTTCAATCAACAGGAGATCGATCATGTCGCACGAATCCGATTCCACCAACTCCAGCCGCCGCCGCTTCTTCGCCGTCGCCGGCAGCGCGATCGGCGCCGCCGCCATCGCTGGCGTACTGCCGCGCACCGCTCGTGCCGCGGACCTGCCGCATCTGACCGCGACCGATCCGACGGCGCAGGCGCTGCACTACAACGACGACGCGACCAAGGTCGACAAGGCCGCCGCGCCGACATGGAAAGCCGGTGAAGCCTGCCACAATTGCAATTTCTTCCAGGGCGGCGCTACCGACCAATGGGGACCGTGCCAGTTGTTCCCGGGCAAGGCCGTGCACCGCGACGGCTGGTGCGCCGGTTACGCGAAGAAAGCCTGAAGCTTCTCGTCGCAATCCTCGTTCGTCTCGCGTAACCTATCGGCTTGCTTGCCAAGCCGATAGCGCGCTGCGCTCGTTTACCTGATGCTTCCCGAACTCGGCCAATTCGCCCTCGTCCTCGCCTTGCTGTTGGCCACCGTGCAGTGCGCGCTGCCGATTTACGGCGCGTGGCGCAACAACGATGCGCTGATCGGCATCGCGCGACCCGCCGCTGCCGGGCAGTTCGTGTTTGTCGTGCTCGCGTTCGCGATCCTGACCTGGGCCTTCGTGACCCAGGATTTTTCGGTCGCCTACGTCGCGCAGAATTCCAACCTGAGCCTGCCGTGGTACTACCGCTTCCCCGCTGTGTGGGGCGCGCACGAAGGCTCGCTGCTGTTGTGGATACTTATCCTCAACATATGGACCGTCGCCGTCGCCGCATTCAGCCGCCACCTGCCCGATGCGACCATGGCGCGCGTGCTCGGCGTGCTCGGCTTCATCAGTTGTGGATTCCTGCTGTTCACCATCCTCACGTCGAATCCGTTCCTGCGCCACCTGCCAGCACTGCCTGACGGCAATGACCTGAATCCGATCCTGCAGGATCCGGGCCTGATCATGCATCCGCCGATGCTGTACACCGGATACGTGGGATTCTCCGTGGCGTTCGCATTTGCGATCGCCGCCCTGCTTGGCGGTGAACTCGATGTCGCATGGGTACGCTGGGCGCGTCCCTGGACGAACGTGGCCTGGGCGTTCCTCACGCTCGGCATCACGCTCGGCTCGTGGTGGGCGTATTACGTGCTCGGCTGGGGCGGCTGGTGGTTCTGGGACCCGGTCGAGAACGCATCGTTCATGCCGTGGCTGGTCGGCACCGCGCTGATCCACTCGCAGG